>SKIL01000304.1 GCA_007116425.1 Bacteriovoracaceae bacterium
AAATTTTGAAGATAAAGTTTTAAAGTCGAGCAAACCAGTACTCGTAGACTTCTGGGCAGAGTGGTGTGGACCTTGTCGCCAGCTTGGACCGATTCTTGATGAAGTTGCAGGAGAAGTTGGAGAAAAGGCTTCTATTGTGAAAATCAATGTCGACGAAAACGGTGAACTTGCGCAACAGTATGGAATTCGTGGAATCCCTACAATGATTTTCTTTAAGGATGGAGAAGCTGCAAAAACATTAGTTGGCCTCCAGTCAAAAGAAGAAATTACCAAGACAATTGATGAGCTTTCATAGTCCTCAACTACTATTTGGATAAAGTATGGCATCATTTATTACGAACTCACTAAAGGAAGGACAATCAACGCTTGAAGCTTTTTTAGAGTCTTCAAATGTTGAGCAAATCCAAAGGGCCGTAGACCTTCTCGTTTCAACTTATGAATACGGTGGAAAGGTTTTTAGTTGCGGTAATGGTGGTTCGATGTGTGATGCCATGCACTTCGCAGAAGAGCTGACGGGAAGATATCGTAAGGATAGAGCTTCCCTACCAGCGGTGGCCATTAATGACCCCAGTCACATCAGTTGTGTGGCCAATGATTTTGGCTACGATCAAATTTTTTCGCGCTTTCTTGAAGGTTGGGGAAATAAAGGCGATACATTAGTTGCCATCTCTACTAGTGGAAATTCTCCTAATGTCATTAAGGCCACAGAAGTTGCGAAGTCTAAAGGAATGACTGTCATTGGACTGCTTGGAAAAGGTGGCGGTCAACTGAAAGAAATGGTCGACATCCCTATCATCGTAGAGTCTAAGATTACCGATCGCATTCAAGAGATTCACATTAAGTGTATTCATATCTTTATCGAAGGTGTTGAGCGTTCTCTTTTTCCTGAGAACTACCAAGACTAAGAGCTCTTTAAGGCAACTTTCCGACATATTTACTCACTCTTTGTGGTGGCAATATATTCCTCATTTCACAAAGCACGAGATTTTTCCTTTTTTGATTTAAAATAATTATAAATAGTTAGAAGCTTTAAAAAGGAGACTGTGTCCATGGACGGATCAGCAATCACAGGAATGATTAATACGGTGGCCGCCTTTATTCAAAGTGGCGGTGTTTTTATGTGGATTATCCTCGGGATCTGGGCCATTGGAATTGCCATCAGTCTCGAGAAGTTTGCAAAACTTACTTACAGATGGGATGTAGACGGTTCATCATTTATGAATGAACTACAAAGGTACATTCTCTCCAATGATATCCAAGGGGCCATTAGGGTTTGCTCAGGTTCTGGAGCTGCACTTCCAAAAGTTCTCAAAAGTGGACTTAAAAGAAGTGGCCAAAGTAGTGAGCAGATTCAAAATGCTATCGACGCAACAGCATTAGAAATTATTCCTAAGGTTGAATTGCGGCTCAATTACTTACAACTGATTGCAAATATATCAACTCTTTTTGGACTTCTTGGAACGATCCAAGGCCTCATTCAATCTTTCTCTGCAGTTGCTGCTGCTGATCCTGCTCAAAAAGCAGAGCTTCTCGCAACAGGTATTTCTTTGGCCATGAATACGACTTTTATGGGTCTTCTCGCAGCTATTACTGTGATGATGCTTCATACTTTTCTTGCCAGTAAGTCAGATAAAATTATCAACGAGATTGATGAGTTTTCAGTAAAGCTTATGGATCTTTTGGGGACTAAAACTGTAAGTGAAGCTCAAGGCTAATACATAAGAGACTTAAGACGAGAGGAGATCGGTCGTGTACAGAACGCCAAGCCGAAAAAGAAGGCCAAAAGAGATCAAAAAACCAAATCTAATTCCTATATTAGATGCAGTTTTTATCTTTATCTTCTTTCTCCTCATGTCTTCGAGTTTTATTAATATTTTTGAAATTTCGAGTGATATTCCGATAGTCTCAAGTTCTCCCCCCCCTGAGGATGCACGAGATCCACTCGCTCTCACTCTACAGATTGATGCCGGCCAATTAACATTAAGCTCTGGTATTCCTTCAAGGCAAGTCGCAACTTTTGGAAAAACTAGCGATGGAAGCTATGACCTAGAGGGTCTAAGAGAAAGGCTCTATCAAATTAAAACGGAAAATCCAGAAGAGAGAACAATTATTTTGATGCCGATTGTAGATTTAGAGTATCGAGAAATTGTGAGAATCATGGATGCTGTTAGAGTCTTGAGAAGAACTGACGACGCAATCTTTATGACTAATGAAGATGGGATTGACGTTCGAGTTAATGAACTTTTTGGAAATGTTGTTTTTGGAAATATTCGCAGCTAAAAGTTGCGTGACTGAAAGGTAATAAATAAATGAGACGAAACCGTTTAATCAGATTCAGAGGAAAAAGAGAGAAGAAAGAACCTCTTGACCTCGATATAACATCTCTACTCGATATTCTCGTTATTATGCTCGTTTTTCTCCTTAACAGCTATAGTACTGCTGGCTTCATTGTCGATCTTCCAAGAGGTGTCACACTTCCTCTTTCTGAGTCTCAAGAAGTGAGCACTTCCGGAATTAATATTCAAGTCTCTCCGACAACCATATGGATTGATGATGAAGAAATTCTCAATGTAAGAGAACTTAGTGAGAACCCAGGTGTTAACCTTGATCATCAGGAACGACGAATTGTTCCACTTTACAATCGCCTTGTTGAAAAAAAGGAACAAATTCAGCGCATTGCGCTTACAACTCCTAACGCCCAAGACTTTTCAGGGATGGCCAATCTCATCGTTGATGAAACAATTCGCTACAGCCTTATTAAAAAGATTATGTATACGACGGCCGAGGCAGGCTTTCAGCGCTTTAAATTTGTCGTAATGGGTGATGAAACATCAAATATTGGTTTCGATGAACTTTAATCTACATAACGATAAGAGTGAAAGACCCTAAAACAAAGACCAAACCAATATTTGCTAGTAATAATCTAAAGTAAGATAAGGTCCTTATAAACTCACTTACATTCAAAGCTAAAAATGCAAGCGACCATGCAAAAATTGCTAAGAGTTTAAATGTTTCACTTACTCCGTGAAAGACCCCTCCTAAGATAGCTAGAGCAAACATCAATATAAAGATATTGTTCATTAATATCTTTGTGGCCCTCTCTCTTCGTGACAATTTTGGGGCTTCTGCCAGTACTTCATATTTAATACTTTTAAAAATAAATTTCGTAAAGGCCCATGCTCTACGCAGCTTACCTTCCTCGTAAAGGAAATTAGGAGTAGAGCTACGCTGTAAGCTCCCATTTTTGAAAGAAAGATAATATTGATTAATTAAAAGTACGAGAAGAATGGGAGCGACGACAAAGCCAATATCTAAAGATCCATAAAACGCACCATTAAATAGCTCAAAAATAGCGAGCAAAGTAAACAATGCAATCAGCGCCCACCTCATGGGAGTCAAGGCCTTAATAAATGCTATCGTTCTTTGTTGCTGCACATATCCTCCGCTCCGACTTTTCAATCGAACTTTTATTTTAACTCGAAACGAATTCTTATTTAGTGAATTTGCAAATATTAAGCTAAAGCATTGAAAACATGCCTTAGGCAGTGCCTAGGCCAGGGTCAAATGAACAACTAGCGATAGTTAAATAGCAATAATTATTGTCACTGCAACTTAAAATATTGAAGTCAAGACCCTAGCTATTGCAAGGGTCTTGACTTCAGGAGAATTAATTTGCTCTCGGATAAAAATTCATTGGCTGTGAAACCTCGACTACACCGCCCCCTCGAGGAGCAGGGAAGCGTATTCCTCTTAAGACGTTCACAACACAACTTTGAACTCCTGCTGGTAGATTTGCCGCGGCACTTTCAACACCAGCACGAGTCACATGTCCTGAAGCTCCAATGATGAAATCAAGCCTCACAACACCTTGAACTGCCTGGGCCGCGCGATCGAGCTCTTGTTGATAGCAATGCCTAAACTGGGGAATATGCTCTATTAAAATTCTTCTAATGGCATCAGGGTCCATCCCCCCTAAAACAACCTCTCTAAATGGTGTTCCAGCAGTAAACATTTCGGTACGCTCAACTAGACCTTGAGCACCACGAGTATCATCAAGTTGTCCTCTTGCTGTTCCAGTAAGAGACCCTACATCTTGAGAAACTTGCGCTCGCTCTACTCTTGCAGAGTCAGCAGAAGACACCGTGCCCATTCCGGGACGAGACGATGGAACATTTCTTCGAGCGTCAGCATCGCGTGTTCTTCCACCCCTTGCCATAAGGCGATTCATATTAGCACTAAAATCAGCTGACTGGTACGTGTCGACATGTCCTGAAGTATCAGCTTCAATTGCAGACTCATGCGCCGATTGATCTTGTGGTGCTGCTTGAGAAGCTTGTTCTTGCCTTTCAGAAGGACGAATCCGATCTTGCTGAGTTGGAGGACCAGGTTGTGGCCGAGCTTGTCGGACCTCCCCACGGTCGGCCACATCAGGAGTTCCCTGCTCTGCAACTGCAGGCTCTGGAGAGGGCTCTGGCTCTGGTTGAGGCTCTGGTGTTGGAGTCGGCTCTGGCTCTGGCTCAACCTCTTGCACTGGAGACTTCTGAACAATTTCTTCAGGCTTATCTGGTGTTTTTTCTACAGCTTGCTCTTTTGAAACGACTAATTCTTTTTGATAAAGAATTGTCGCAATTCTATCTGGTATCTTTTCTTTATCTAGTTCGTGATCAACTTCATAAGTAGTAATACCAACCATGAACAAAAAAGCAAAAAGAAAGACTATCGCCATCCATTTCCAAAAGTCTTTATCTCTTCGCATGATAGGGGCTGGCCTAACATCGGGAGGTGAATCAGTTTTACGAACGAATACTTGTAAGTCACCTTTGTGAAAGCGCACAATATCATCATCTCGAAGAAGATAAATCCCACTATTGCTCATCCCTTTGGAGTCGTCCCCAAGACACATGAAATCGTAATCGTGAAGAGAGTGAATTAAAACCTCTCCATTTTGAACTTCTACAAAATCAACCTTCTCTTCCTTACCAAGATAAGCGTACTCCACTTCGTTTTTTTTCGCTTCTTTACCTGAGAGCTTATAGGTTCCATCTTTCGCTGGCAGGTAATCTACAGAATAGATTCTATCTTTATGAATAATAATAATTTCAACCGCA
>SKIL01000178.1 GCA_007116425.1 Bacteriovoracaceae bacterium
CAGCTTCAGCTAAAGCTATGTCAATGGCACCTAGTCTTACCCAGATAAGAGAAAGCATTAGGCCTGCACATATAAAATACATAACGGATTTGAATAAAGAGTTCGCCGTTATTGATAAAAAAACCAAGAGGAGTAAAATTAAGGCCAAGAATATATCAATTAATAAAAGTGTATTCATATTGGTTAATCTTTGTTCGTTCTTGTTTCTTTTTCTTTTTGTGTTTCGTATTTATAGCTCATAATTAATTGGGCACTTGCCGAGCTTGCAATTTGCGCTAGAGGCCAAATAATTAAAAGCTTGAAGAATGTAAATGCACTGTCAGCTTGGATTGCAAATGCAAGAATTAATAGGCCTAACCCTAAGTTATCCGCTTTTGTTGGTGCATGAATGCGAGTGTAAAGATCTGGAAACCTTAAAAGTCCAAATGTTCCAGCACTGAAAAAGAAAGCACTCAAGATAATGAGTCCCAGGCCTGTAATGTCTTTGAAAAGTACTAACATATTTATTCTTCACCTTTTATGTTTTCTTCAATCCAGTGGCGATTAACAAATGCAATTAGCGTCATAGCTCCTAATAAAACAAGAATTAGAGCAACATCGAGATAGGCAACGTTTTTAAAGTAAAATGAAAGACAGATCACTACTCCACAACCAATTGTTCCACTTAAATATGTTGCTATAATTCGATCAGACATACTTGGACCTTTTATGACTCGAACTAAACCAAAGGCCATATTGATCATCAAAAATATCGCCATATAGAGGGATGCTTGTTCAAGTATCATGGTGATCCTTTATCGATGAATTATCTTTGAAAATATTATTACACATATCCTCAGCTTTTTTCAGTGACGGGAATGCACTCAATTCGCTTACTCGCTCGTTTTGAACACTCGTCGCCGTTGATTTTCCACCGAACTTATCATCGTGCAGTATATGTAAAAGAAGATAATCCTCTTCAATTTTAGCGCTAATAGTTCCTGGGAATAGGCTGATAGACGATGCAAATAAAACATTCGATAGGTAATGATTAGATTTAAGTTTGTATTTGATAAAAAGCGGTTTTAGTTTCACTTTTGGCGAAAAGGCCCTTTTTGCAACGTCAATTCCGCCAGAAAAGGATTGAGTCATAAAAAACGGTATAAACCTTAAGGCCGCATGGATTTTGATATTTTTTATTTTTATTGGCGCATAAAGTGTTCCAATTATTGCAGTAAACAATATTATGGATGCGAAATATAGCTTATCAAAATTTGATATTGGGTATATTTCCCCTGTGATAATATACCAGAAAATTGCAGCAAATATAAATTGAAGAATAAATTCTCGTGTTAGTAGTTTTTTTATCATCGATAGAATGGTTAATGTTAATACGGTTGATCTTATTCTATCGAATAGATTATAGCTCTACAATTTGTATCTTTGTTAAATTAGATTAACCCGACTGTTACTTATGTAAACTTTTTGTCAATATTGCGTTTGTCTTGAAATTGATTTTTTCTCAATAAAATCAATTATTTTTTGCTCAAACTGACTTGGATTGAGGTTTTTTTCAAATACGGCCCCAAGGCCAACATTTTTTGCTTCTTCCTTAACCTCTTGATTAATATCACCTGAAAGAAGTATTCCTGGAGTTTTTACGCAGATTTCATCTCTTACCTTGTTAAAAAACAGTAACCCGTTAAGCTTAGGCATTTTTAAATCTGTAATGATGCAGTCTACTTGGTTGCTTTTTAGATATGTGATCGCCTCGTCAGGATCGTTGCAGGCCCAGATATCGAGGCGACTTCCTTTGAAGAAATCACTTACAACATTCGTGATTTGAGTGTCATCATCAAGAAAGAGGATTTTATATATATTTTGCATAATTAAAATGTTTTATGAACGAAGTTCGATTTCGATTTTCTTTAGGCGCCCTTCACCAATTGAATTTGTGCTTATATTTTCATAATCACTGAAGTACTGGTGAACAATTCTTCTTTGTCCCGAGTTTAAAGGCTTGAAAGAAACAGGTTCTTTGGTTTCTAAGAGTTTGTTTTTCATTTCTTCGGCCATGGCAATAATCTCTTCTTCACTCATTTCATATCTTCTTCGACGGTCACCGTTTAGCTTATTTCTATTGTCTCTTTGATTCCTTTGAGGGTTTCTCATCTTGTTATCTGATCTGCTATTTCTTTCGTTAACCGAGATCACTTCGAGACGTACATCTTTTGGCAGTCGTATTTTGCGGAGCATATAGGTTTTAATGAGGTACTCAAAAGACCTTAGAAGTTCTTTATGGTTGCGTAGGAGTAACCCTTCATCTGGTCCATCAAAGCTGACTCGAATATTATTGTTCTTAAAGCTTACTCGTGCAAACAGTCGTAACCTGGCTATTTTTATGATTTCAATAATAAATGGAAGTAAGAGCTTTTTGTATATGGCCTTAAGTTGGACGCTGTAGGTTGTTTTTCTTGGGCCAAAAAAGAAGAACTTAGGCATTCCTGTTTTTAGGACTTTTATATCGAGAAGTTCTGGATCATTTATTCTAAAATAACCTAGAGCAGATTTTTCAAGATCCTTTGTTGATGTTGTCGTATAGACGAATTCTCTGCTGTCAGGGCCACTTGATGCACTTGGGACAAATGGTAAAAACTCAGTAAGTGGTTTCTTCTCTGCTGGCCCATGATTTTGTTCAGTATTTTGTTCACTCATTTGCTGTCTTCCTTCTTTCTCTTTTGGACTTCTCGCTCTTGTTTTTTCTCTTGAGTTACCCTTGTTGTTCCTCTCTACGACCTTAAGTGTTTTTGAGTCGATATAAGGGCGAGCGGTTATATCAGTCGCAAAGTCTTCATCTTTTAAATCTATTTTTGGGATCTTACTTCCAATGAGCTCATAAATGGCATCGAGGTTTTCACAGTCTTCATGGGCACACAAACTAATGGCGCGTCCACTTTTTCCGGCCCTTCCTGTACGGCCAATTCGGTGAACATAATTAGCGGCCTCTTGGGGTAGTTCATAATTGATCACGAGGTTGACGTCTTTAATATCAAGACCTCTTGCTGCTACGTCTGTGCAGACGAGAATGGTGATGTCTTTACTGCGAAACCTCTCCATCAATTTGGTTCGCTTGTTTTGCGCGAGTCCACCAGAAATTGGTTCCGCTCTAAAGCCCATATCTTTTAACCACTCGGCCACAAGATGAGTTTGAATTTGGGTATTGCAAAAAATAATGGCGTAGGTATCTTCGTGATCACGCAATGTTTTAACGAGAAGAGGCATTTTCTCTTCTCTACTCACCATCGCAAGTGAGTGATCAATATGATCAACTAAAAGGCTGTCTTCATTTAGCTTTAACTCTATCGGGCTCGATTTAAATTTATAGGCCGTTCTAAGGACATCCATATTACTTGTGGCACTGACCATGATGAGTTGGCGACTGTCGGGGATACTGTTGAGAATATACTCGATCTCTTTTTTAAAACCCATGTCAAAGAGTCTGTCGGCTTCGTCAAAGACAATGGCCTGACAATCTTTTAGACTCACAAATTTTTGCTTAATTAAATCGCAAAGGCGTCCAGGAGTCGCAACCAGGACGTGAGGAAGTTTTTCAAGTAAGTCCTTTTGCTTTTCGATATTTTCACCACCAATAAGACAGTTTGACATGATTCCTAGCGAGTTTCCGATATCGTTAAATGTCTTATGTGTTTGTTGGGCCAGTTCTCTTGTTGGGCTTAGAACGACTGTGTGTGAGTGAGATTGATCTAGTCCCTTTTGTAAGATTCTCTCTATAAGGGGGATGGCAAATGAACCGGTTTTACCACTGCCTGTCTCTGCTTGTGCAAATATATCTTTACCTTCTAAGATTGGGTCAATAGTTAGGTTTTGAACTTCCGTTGAGTGTGTGAATCCAATCGTTTCTAATGCTTTTATTAATTCTTCTGAGAGTGAGTATTGCGTAAACGCCTTCTTATTTTCTGTCGTCATTAATCCAAATTTCCTTTGCGCTGTGCGCATGTGCTCGTGCACTGTCTCTTGTAATAACTAATCGTTTCTCTATACCTTAATAATACTGAACTGACCAGAACCACGTGGAGGGTGAATATGCGTTATTTACATACGATGATACGAGTAAGTGATTTAGACCAATCTTTAGACTTTTTTTGTGAGAAGTTGGGAATGGTTGAAATAAAGCGCCATGAAGTCGAGCAGGGGAGATTTACACTCGTTTTTTTGGCCGCCCCTGAGGACGTTGAAGCTGCAAGGCTTTCTTCCGCACCCATGGTTGAACTCACTTATAACTGGGACCCTGAAGAGTACTCTGGTGGGCGTAATTTCGGCCACTTGGCCTATAGTGTGGATGACATATATGCACTTTGTCAAAAGCTGATGGATGCCGGAGTAGTTATCAATCGTCCTCCGAGAGATGGGCGAATGGCCTTTATTCGCTCTCCTGATGGAATTTCGGTAGAACTTTTACAAAAGGGGGAAGCTTTAGAACCTTCTGAGCCATGGTTAAGTATGGAGAACACGGGAACTTGGTAGACTTTACATGACTGTAAACAAATAAGGCATTTTTAGTTTTTGTCGTAATAGAGTAACTTAACATGATGATTTGAACCTCGACGGTTTTTATTAAGGCCGCTATCTTGGGGGCAAATTATTTATTTGAAAAACTAAGGTTTAGAAATGAGTATTGAAACTAATTCAAATGCGCCTATTCAAGAAAAAATAGATGTCCTGGTTAAGAAATTCTCCTCATTTTCAGATTGGGAGGACCGTTACCGCTATATCATTACTCTCGGTAAAGAACTCGGCCCAATGGATGATCAGTACAAGACAGACCAGTATAAAGTGAAGGGTTGTCAGTCCCAAGTCTGGCTATTCGCTGATATGCCTGACAATGAGCGGATTATTTTTAGTGCGGATAGTGATGCTTCGATTGTGAAGGGAATTATCGCTGTGTTAATGAGTGTTTACAATAACTCCACTCCTGAGGAAGTTTTGAATGTGCGCCCTACTTTTTTAGATGATATTGGCCTACGTCAACACTTATCGATGAGTCGAGCAAATGGCCTTGCTTCAATGGTGAAGCAA
>SKIL01000283.1 GCA_007116425.1 Bacteriovoracaceae bacterium
CTTGGTCGTTTTGGTAGAGTCTAAAATGCTGAACCATTCCGGCAACACTTTGCGAGTACTCTCTAAATTGTGACTCTGGATAATCGGCAGCTTCATAGCGATTATCTTGACCATAAATGACTTTAGGAAGACTTGATAGGCCCATTTCTTGTAGGAGTTCATTGAGTCTTAGGTCTTGATCAGATGCGCCGGTTGAAGTGTAGGCGGTTTGAAGTCCAAGACCAGATATGAGAGTTAAGCTTAATAACGCTTTTTTGAAGCTTTTTGGGCCAAAAATCATGATATCTCCTACTTATATTTAACTTGGGAGATTTTGACATGATGCACCCAAGTCCTCAAGATCAATGTAAAAAAGACATGATTTTAATAGAATAAAGCGTTCAAAAAGGCAAAGAATTAGCTTCTGCGATTCTTTTTTGGATGAATTTTAACTTTTTCTTGCCTAAGTCTTTGCTTGGCCTGTTCACCTAGGGCGACACCTAAACCAATTAAACCCAAGCCTGCAATTATAAGTATTTCCATGACTCCATTATACCATATTTTTAGAATTATAGCAGTCAAAGACTGACGTCTAACCATTTATTTGCTATCATAACTATATAATATTTCATTTAAATTTTGAAGGTTTCGCCATGAGCTTTTGTCAAATCTTAGACCCTACGCAAAAAGCGCTACAAATTAATTTAACTGACTCAATTTACGGAAGTTTTGCTGAGATTGGAGCTGGCCAAGAGGTTGTTCGCCACTTTTTTAGGGCCGGCGGTGCTGCTGGAACGATTGCTAAAACGATTTCTGCCTACGATATGACAGTCAGTGATACGGTTTATGGAAAGGGTGGAAGGTATGTTAGCTCTGAGAGGCTTCAAAAAATGCTCGATCGTGAGTTTGAGCAATTAAAGGATCGACTCACGGATGTGCGTAGTTCAAACACTCGTTATTTTAATTTTGCCAATACAGTATCGGCCAAAAGTTATAAGGGTGGAAGTGAATGTCATGGTTGGTTGGGTGTTAAGTTTGAACATACCCCTGGGGCACAACCTAGCAATCTAATTGTTCATATTCAAATGCTCGATAGAGAAAATGTTCAGCAGCAAGAAGCAGTAGGTGATATGGGGGTAAACCTGATTCATGCTTGCTTTTTTAATCGAGAGGACCCCAAAAACTTTGTTCGCTCACTGATGGACTCGCTCACAACTGACCGACTACAAATCGATATGATTAAAGTTGATGGGCCTGCCTTTGCTCATATGGACAATCGGCTTTTATCCTTAGACTTAGTTAAAAACGGATACTGTCGTGCGATCATGTTTAATCAGTCGGGTGAGGTTGATCAGATTAAGGATCAAATCTATAAAAAGAATCTTTTGGTTGTAAGGGGAAGTTTTCGTCCACCAACGCTTGTAAATCTTGATATGCTTAAGGCCGGACACACTCAATTTAACAAAAGCTTAAATGCTAAAGAGCAAGGCAATGTTTTAGAGCTTGCTGAAATGAGTATGAATCAGCTGCTTGAGCGTGGTGAAGTTCATGGCCGTGACTTTCTTGCGCGCGTTGACCTTTTGGCCGCTCTTAATCAGTCTGTTCTTATCAGTAATTATGAAAATTTTTATGAACTCAATCAGTTTTTATCAGTCGCAACCAGAGATCATAAAATTGGTTTTGTAACGGGTGTATATAATTTATTAGAAATTTTTGATCATGAAAAATATTTAGAAAACCCTGGTATGATTTTAGAAGGCCTAGGTAAACTATTTGGTACAAAGTCTAAGCTCTTGGTTTATCCCGCAGCGGATGATAATGATCCCGATCGGCTTTTGAATTCTGAGCAAATTGATATTCATGAAAATTTCCACTTTCTCATGAAGTATTTGAAAGAAAATCATTTTATTGAAGATGTCACCGACTATGACCCGAGTATTTCCGGCATCTGGTCGCGAGTTGTTCTAGATATGATCCAAACTGGAAAGAAAGGTTGGGAATCAATGGTTCCTAAGGTTGTTGCCCAAAAAGTAGTCGAAAAGTCACTCTTTGGGCATAAGGAAAAAAAATAACTTAAAAAGCGTCGGATGAACTTCGATGGCCATTTTTAAAAGTATTAATTGGTTTTTCAAGAATCTTTCTTGCGTTTTCTTTTGCAACACTGTCTAGGTCCTGAGTGCTAAGATCGAATGCTTTATACGCTTGATTCTCTTCATTATAGACATGCAGAGTTTGAGTTGGAAAAGCAAAACGAACTCCGATCTCAGCTCCTACCCTTAGTACATCAAGAAGGAATTGATGTCTTTCTGCCAGTTCCGTTTGCCAGTCGGGCACTTTGAAAAAAATGTAAACCATAATGTCGAGGCTGCTATTATTAAAATCATTAAAGTAGATATGGAATAGATCCTTTCGTGTACTTTCTTTGTTTAATATAATTTGTCTAATCGCCTCGCAGAATGCCTCTATTTTTTCTGGAGGAGTATCATACTGAAGGCCTAAAGTTGTAAGAAACCTCCGGTAAGATCTTCTACCATAGTTATCAATATGAACATTTGTCAGCTGTCCATTAGGAACTGTGATTTGTGAATTATAGAATGTTCTAATTCGAGTAGAGCGAAGTCCAACCTCTTCAACGACACCTTCGACATTGCCCCCGATATTGACCCAGTCTCCAATATGAAATGGACGATCAAGTAAGACCGTAATGCTGCCAAACATATTCGAAATCGTGTCTCTTGCGGCCAAAGCAAAGGCAATCCCACCTATACCAAGACCAGCTAAAATTCCTTTCATATCAAAAGTTAAGCTGTCACCAACCGCAACGATTCCCACCGCTACGATAACTGTTTTTGCGGCCTTTCTGACTAGTGGTACGAGAATATCATCAAAGCGGTTTGAGCTTCTTCGCGCGAGCTCTTGAAAGTAGTAAGAAACAATATCTACGATGTGATAAAGCGCGGTGATGAGGCCGATAGTAAAGAGAACTCGTCCCATCCTTAATGAAAAGCTTAGGGTAGTTTGTGAGAAATCTAAGGCAACAACTCCCAGATTCCAGAAAATAGCAATAAGGATAAATGTAATAGGCCAGGCAAGTTTTTTTTGTAGTTTTTCATCAAAGAGAATGTTTTGTTTTCTTAAAAATCTTCTTGTGATGAGGTTTAGGTAAAATTTAAAGAGTTGATCAGCAATAAGACCAATTAATAAAATCAAAAAGATTCCTATCCATTGCCAGGTATAGAGAACGAAATGCTCTTTTCTTAGTGAGCTTGGTAGTTTTGAAAGGACCTTTTCACGTAGAGTTTGCAGTTCTTGAACGCCTTCAACAACAGGTCGTTCTCTCACAAACGTAAAATAGCGTGGTATTGTCTCGATAGTTTCAGGTGTGAAAAGCCACGTGACTTGATCATAGTCTCCTGCCGCAGGTGTTTCTGCGATGGCTATTTCTACATAAACTCTTTGATCATTTAAGTTGATGTTTTGTCTTCTGAAGTACCAAATTGGAGCATCCATCTCAGTAGGAATCTCATCTAAATTAATTCTCTCCAGTCTATCTAAAGTATTAATCAAGTGTTCTGCGGCCCTTCTGGCGATACTTCTTCTCGCGGCGGGATCAATATGTGAAAGGTTGAATGCCTCTGTTGCTCGATCAAGAATTGATGTCTGAGGGTTTTGCTTGTATTCAACCATGGCGCTTAAAAAGTGCTCCATGGCCTCTCTTGGAGAGTCAAATTGCGCAAAATCTCTAGTCGTTACACCTGTCGAAGATGATTGGGCATTATTTGTTTGAGCATATGAATGGAGAGTTATGAGGTTAAAACTTAGAAGTACTGTTAGAAATAATAGGAATTTACGCATATTTATACCAACTTCTTTTGGGGTTGACCCTTGACGTTTTTAAAAATGCAATCATCTTATCCTTGAGAGCATTGAATTGACAATTAATGTATATTTTCAATGATTTTTGTTAGGTTTGGCCAATGGCTAGGGAGGATTTATGAATAGATTTGATTCAATTGTGGCCGGAGCATTTGACCTTGCTCACACCCATGCCATGGAGAATAGAAATACAGAGTTAGCACCTGAACATTTATTGTGGGGACTTATAAAAAACCCTGCTTCCTACAGTTCTAAGGCGCTTAAATCCTATCTCGGAGAAGTTGATAAAAACTTAGCTCAACTTGCTAAGGCATCTTCACCTGTTCCAATTGATCAGCTTCGTGCCAGTTCGAAGCTTTCAGAGTGGATCACTCTGGCCTCAAGTCATGCTATTCAATCAGGTCGACAAGAGGTCGCGGAAAAGGACCTACTAAGACAGATGCCAAAAATTTTTCCAAATCTTTCAATTGATTATCAGTCACTAAACTCTAATGCCGACAACGGTGATGAAGAAAGTGAAGTTCCTAATTTTCTTGTGAACCTGAATGAATTGGCCGAGCAAGGTAAACTTGACCCTGTTATTGGTCGCGCTAAGGAAATTCGATCCGTGATGGAAATTCTTGGGCGTCGTGGAAAGAATAACCCCGTACTTGTTGGCCCTGCCGGAGTTGGTAAAACTGCGATTGTTGAAGGGATAGCAGAAGCAATTGTAAAAGGAAAAGTTCCAGATGTATTGGAAGGCAAGACCGTTTACTCATTAGAAATGGGCTCGCTAATGGCCGGTACAAAATACCGTGGAGAGTTTGAAGAAAAGTTGCAAGGATTGATCAAGTTTATTAAGGGATTATCTGGCCAGGCGATACTTTTCATTGACGAGATTCACTTACTTGTAGGAGCGGGTAAAACTGACGGTGCAATGGATGCAGCGAATCTTTTAAAACCGGCCTTAGCTCGAGGAGAACTGCATTGTATTGGGGCCACGACTTTTGATGAATACCAAAAATTTATTATGGGTGACTCTGCGCTCGATAGAAGATTCAGACCTGTAACTGTCAATGAGCCCAGTAAGGAAGATGCCGTTGAAATTTTGATGGGAATCCGTGAAAAAATGGAAATGCACCATGGAATTAAAATCTCTGATGAGGCGATTTATAACTCCGTCTTCTTATCTGATCAGTATATTACTGATAAAAACCTGCCAGATAAAGCGATTGATCTAATTGATGAGGCCTCTTCGGCGCTCAAGCTTTCGGCGGAGGCGATGCCTGCAAGTCTGGCCGAGCTCGAGGGTGAGATTAGATCAAAGAAAATTTATGCGAATTATGAAGGCCATACAGATAAGGAAGGCCTTGAAAAAGAAATAGCTGAGCTTGAAAAAAGGTTTGAAGAAGGAAAGCAAGACTGGGAGAAAAATGTTCTGTCGTTAAAGCGAGTAACAGAATTAAAGAATCAACTAGATCGTTTAAAGTTTGACCTTGAGGCGGCCGAGAGAAATCAAAACTATGAGGAAGCTTCAAAACTGAAGTATTCACTTATTCCTGAGGTTGAAAAACAACTCGAAGGGCATTCTCACGATTGGGTATTGAATGCCCATGCCGTTGCCCAAGTGATCTCTCGTCAGACAGGAATTCCAGTTGAGAAGATTTTAAAGTCAAAACAAGACCAGATTTTAAAATTGGAGGAATATCTTAAACAAAGGGTGTATGGTCAAGATGAGGCGTTAACAGAGATCGCTGAAACACTTGTAGCTGCCCACGCAGGTCTAACAGACCCAACTCGACCTCTTGGTTCATTTCTTTTGAAGGGACCTTCTGGAGTTGGGAAAACAGAGACGGCCAAGGCGCTAGGTAAGTTCTTATTTGACACCGAGGACGCCGTCATACGTCTGGATATGAGTGAGTTTTCTGAAAAACACTCTGTGGCCAAGTTGATTGGAGCTCCTGCCGGATATGTTGGATATGATGATGGTGGAATTTTAACTGAAGCGGTGAGAAGGCGTCCATACAGTGTCATCTTGTTTGATGAGATTGAAAAGGCCCATCCTGACTTTGCAGATATTTTATTACAAATTCTAGATGATGGCCGTTTAACGGATAATAAGGGGCGTACAATTAGTTTTAAAAGCACCATTGTGGCCTTAACTACCAACTCAAAAAATCCTCAGCAAGACTTCAAACCCGAAGTTCTCGGCCGTTTGGATGCGATTTTAGATTATCACTCGCTTGATAAGTCTATTATGCAAAACCTTGTGGCCAAGCAAACGGAGATGCTCAACGAGAGACTTAGAGATAAAAAGCTTCAAGTTAATTTATCTCAGGAGGTCGTCGCACAGCTTTGTGAGCGAGGATATGATGAACGATATGGAGCAAGACCGCTGGCCTCTGTTTTTTCTCGCTTAGTGACTCGACCACTTTCTCATCAATTATTAAAAGATGAGCTTAAAGAAGGTGTTATCGAGGCAAAATGGGAAGATGGTAAGGTAATTTTTACTGCGTAGAATTGTTTGGCTTAAGCCTATACTGGAATTCTTGTATAAGGATGTATGAGAATTTTTATAGGTTTGGCCCTTCTTTGTTTGAACTTATGTTTAAGCTCAAGTTTGCAGGCCGGAATCTTTCATGGCGTTGATTCGAGGTACGAATCTAGGCTTGAGACCACTCAAGAGTGGAGTGAGCTGTCTAAGTCAGCTCTTGCACTGATTCACCTGTCGAATATGGAAAAAATTGAGGGCGGTTGGTTTCTTACAGGAAGGTCTTTGCAAGACGTCGGTATGTGCGAGGATATTCTTTTTGGAGATCAAAAGCTTATTGCCAATTGCTCGGCCTCATTAGTTGCATC
The DNA here is from genome assembly GCA_007116425.1 of Bacteriovoracaceae bacterium. GTDB lineage: Bacteria > Bdellovibrionota > Bacteriovoracia > Bacteriovoracales > Bacteriovoracaceae > SKIL01. The sequence continues at coordinate 6,694 of SKIL01000283.1, forward strand.
TGATATCGTACTCACGGCCGCCCATTGCTTGAATCATCCCGATAATTTTAGTGAGACATCTCGTTTTAACTGTCAAAACTATGCTTTTGTTTTTGATTATTCTAAAAAAAATGATGGGAGTGATCCTTATTTTATCCCTGAAGAAAATGTCTTCTTTTGTGATGAGGTTTTATACCACGAGTTTGATACAAGATATTTCACTGAAGATATCTCCTACATAAGACTTGATCGAAAAGTTGAAGGTCGCACTCCTGTGGACTTGAGTTTTTCTATGCCTCGTGAGGGAGACGAGTTGGCCATGATTGGACATCCCTTTGGAATTTTTCAAAAGTATATGGATGGTGGGTTCGTGACTGAGCTTTTTAAAGACAAACAAACATTTCGTGCTGAGCTTGATGCATACTCTGTGAATTCTGGAGGGCCAATTTTTGACCCTTATACGATGAAGCAAGTTGGTGTGCTGGTTCGAGGATCATCTTCGAATATGACGATGCGTGAAGGAGACTCTTGCTATGATTGGGGTATTGCCAGAGAAGACGATTTTACAGAAGGAAACTTTCTAACCATACCTCGCGCTTGTAGGAATTTTGATTCTCTCGACAGAAGTATTGATTCTTCACATTTTTGTCATATTTTTTATTAAGAACAGGCCACCTCGAACTTTTACGAGGCGACCTTATTTAAAAGATTTTATCTTCTAATCGATTTGGGGTCGATTGCGTCCTGTAGCCCATCACCGACAAAGTTAAAGCTTATAACTGTTGCCAGAATAAGAAGACCAGGGAGGATCGCTAGCATGGGGGCATGCTGGACCATTTCCTGAGCATTAAATAACATATTCCCCCAGCTAGGTGTTGGAGGTTGAATACCAAGGCCTAGGAAGCTTAAGGCCGCTTCAAAGAGGATGGAGTTACCTATCCCAAGAGTGACGGCAACCAAAAGTGGGGCAATGACATTTGGTACGACGTGGGTGAGGATAATCATACTGTCGCGCGCTCCAAGTGTCTTAGCGGCCATAATAAACTCCTGCTCTTTAATTGAGAGGATACTTCCTCTAACTAAACGCGCAACTTGCATCCAAGAGAAGAGGCAGAGGATAAAGACCATTTTAAAAATACTTTCGTAATCAGAACCAACGATAAAACTTAAGGGGGTTCCTCCTATGATATTGCCTAGGTCGATGGCCGAGACAACAATCAAGACGACGAGAATAGGCAGTGATATAAGAGCATCTGTCAGACGCATAAGGGTGGCGTCGAGGTAGCCGCCGTAGTATCCAGCAAGACTTCCAATGATGAGTCCAATAAACGCTGCTGCAAAAGCAACCATAAGACCGACTGTAATGGAAACTCTAGTTCCATAGACTAGTCTTATGAGCACGTCTCGTCCAAGTTCGTCGGTTCCCAGTAAGTGAAACTTTTGAAAACCACCTACAACCGCGATAAAGTCATTGAGTCCTTCTACTTGGGGAAAGCTTGCGAGTTCATCGAGTAAAACTTCTGGGGCCACGGCCGTGGCCATATCGTATAGAACATCTTCACGGGTTGTTGGGTACTCGAGTACATTTTGCGCGATCGCAGCATCAATAAGTGCTGTGTAATCTTTGCCATTTGCCAGCATTCTTTCTACTGCGAGCTCTCTGTTAATTGAGGAGGTCGCAACAGTGGAGAAGGCCGGTTGATAGCGGTTAAAGACATTTTGCTCGTCTGGGTCAAGGCCGGTTATGGCAGAAATAATTGGAGCAAAGGCCGAAATACTTAGAAAAAAGAGGATGACGATGAGTCCGACAACCGCCATTCTGTGCTCAGCAAACTGTGAGGCAACGATTTTCCACATTGGCTGGGCCTCAAGATATTTTTGTTTTTGTTTTTCATCCATTTTTGAATTCCTTACTGTCACTTTGTACTAGCTATAACTAATTCTTGGGTCCGCAACACCGTATAAAATGTCGGCCAATAAGTTAAAAATGAGAACCATGCTTACTGAAATCATAAAGGCGACCATCGCCACATTAAAATCATTACTGATAATGGATTCGTAAACCAAGGATCCAACACCTTGATAGGAAAAGACCGTCTCGGTAATAATCGCTCCTGAGAATAGGCCTGAAAAACTTAGCGCCAAAATCGTAATCAAGGGTATGAGGGCATTTCTAAAGCCATGAATCACAATAATTCTAGGCCATGATAATCCTTTTGCTCTTGCTGTTCGTATATAGTCATTGGCCATCGCCTCGATCATCGCAGAGCGAGTAAAGCGCACAAATGTACCAATAGACATGAGGCTGAGTGAAAGTACTGGTAGGACGAGATATCGAATTCTGTCGAAAAGAAGTTCTCCAAAACTCAGGTCAACGCCAACCGTTCTGGTTCCACTTGCAGGAAAAAGTGGTATCCAGATGGCAAAGACAATAATCAAAACAATAGCAAGCCAGAATGATGGAATACTAATTCCTGTAAAGGCAAACATATTGATGCTGTAATCAAGCCTTGTTCCCTTTTTTAGTGCTGCTAAGATTCCCAATGGAAGAGCAATGAGAATTGAAACTAGAAGGGCAGCTGCCGAAAGTATAAACGTGTTAATGAGTCTGGGCCCCATAAGCTCTTGTACTGGAACTCGGTAGGTTCTCGAGTAACCTAAGTCACCTGAGAGAATTGTTGAAACCCAGTTCCAATATCTCACCAAAACAGGTTGGTCGAGTCCATAGAGAGCGCGCAATCTTTCAATATCCTCTGACGTAATATTGGGGTTGGCACTAATCATAAGGTCAACTGGGTCACCCGGCATTAATGTCATAAGCAGATAGCAAAAAAACGAGAGCAAGGTGATGACTATGCCCGTTTGTATAAGTCGTCTAATGATAAATGAGGTCATTATCTATTCTCCATTTTTTTTGGATCTTCTAAATACCAGCGTTCAACATGATTAGTTGCCGAAAATTGATGACCTGGCAGTTGATAACCTCTAAGGTTAATCGGAGTTACAGAGATGTCAGATCGATAGTAGAGAGGTATTACTGGAACTTCATTTGTATAGTGATAAAGAACTTCGTGAATTATATTTAGACGTTTTTGCTCATCGAATTCAAGGTCTAATTTCTCTAAAAGCTCTGTTACTCTTTCGTTGCACCAACCTGGATAATTTTGTCCCGACCAACCGTTTTCTTCTGTTGGGATTCGGTCACAAGAGAGAGAGGAGCGAGGGTTAGACTCAGGAGATGAAACCCATGCATACATGGCCACACCAGTAAATCTTCTTCGATTTGTTGTTTGGCCAAAAAATACTCTTGGTGGTTCGTTTTGGATTCTTACTCTGATGCCGATACTTCTCCACTGGTCTTGGAGGTAGACTTGAACAAGTTCACGAACTTGGTTTCCGGCCGTGGTCATAATTGTCAATTCGAGCCTTTCGCCATTTTCATTGTATCTAAAACCATCATTTCTCAATTTCCATCGAGCATCGTCTAAAAGTCTGGCCGCTTCTCTTCTACGGTAGGGATAGACCACAATTTTTTTGGGGTCATTGGTAAACCATGGATCGAGTGGAGCGAGGTTGTGATAGGCCGGTGGTTGTTTCCCACCAAAAAGAGCATTAGTAAGTCCTGGGCGGTCAATCGCATAGACTAAGGCCTTTCTTACTCGAACATCCTGGAGAAAAGGATTATCTAAGTTAAGGTCTAAGTGTTCATACACAAGACTTGGCTGAAAATTAACATTATAGGGGAGGTTACGGCCTTGAACTCTCTGATTAAAGGCCAAGGCCTGATCGAAACTCATCCCTAAAACTGAAATCATGTCAATTGTTCCAGATCTAAGGTTGGCCTCAAGTGTTCCTGTATTGCTAATGACTTTTGTGATAATTCGATTAATTTTAGCTGGCCCACCGAAAAAGTAGGGGTTTCTTTCAAAGATCGTATGTGAACCGAGGGTCATTTCTGTAACAACGTATGGGCCATTGTAAAGACCGGGATTGGTGGGGGATGTGGTATAGAGAGAGTGCTGCTCGTAGCCTTCAGGCTGCTCTTTGTACTTTTCAAAAATAGGCCTTTCTAAGTGCTCTGGTAGTGCGTAAAATTTAGGAATCTGATTAAAATTCCACTTAGCTTCCTTATATTTAAAAGTACATCGCCTTGGGTTGTTTTCATCTATAATGATTTCTTCAACTTGCTCATAGGTTTCGCGCTCCGTAATGGCAACGGTCGGGGCCAAGGCGACTTCTCGTGCAAACTTAAAATCGCGGCAGGTTAAGTCCGTCCCATCCCCCCATTTGGCGTTGTCGACAATTTCCCAAACGGCACGAATTTTTTCAACTCCATCTTCTGTAAATCTTTCGGCAAGGCCATTTTCAAGAGATGGGATTTTCTTGGCCAGCTGGGGTTCCCATTCGGCATCTTCATTAAGGACCATTAAAGTTCTTCCAACCATATTGTACATCCATGTTGTCGCGAGCATGGACATGATCATCGGATTGAAGTTTTCAAATTCTTGCGACAACCCAACTTGGAGTTCTTCGTTGGTAGGTAAGTTGGAGTAAGACTTTGTGGGCACGGTGGTCAACACAATAAGCCCAAAGACAAAAATGCTTGTTATTATTTTTCTCATTATTGCTCTCCCTTATACAGGTCGCATGCTACATAATGTTGTTGTGAGACTTCCTGTAAAACTGGATATATTTTGTCACACCCTTCAAATTTCTTTGGACATCTTGGGTGAAAGTGGCAACCAGATGGTGGGTTGATGGGGCTAGGAACTTCACCGCCTAGTGATTGACGCATTTTTTTCTTTCCTTGACCAACTCTTGGTATCGCTTCAATTAAGGCCTTGGTGTAGGGATGTTTAGGATTTGAAAAAAGTTTATCGCGAGGGGCGAGTTCAACAATTTTTCCAAGGTACATAACAGCAATTCGATCACATAAATGCTCTACAACTGAAAGGTCATGAGAGATGAACAGATACGTTAGATTGAACTCTTTTTGCAGATCTTTTAATAAATTAAGAATTTGTGCTTGGATTGAAACGTCCAAGGCACTCACTGGTTCGTCTGCAATGACAAGTTCTGGGTTGAGCATCATTGCTCTGGCAATCGAAATCCTTTGCCTTTGACCTCCAGAGAATTCGTGGGGGTAACGATTTAAGTAAGAAGATTTTAACCCAACGATAGTCATAATTTCTTCAATTTTCTTTTTTCTTTCACTGGGGCTTTCAACACCATGAACTTTTAGTGGTTCTCCCAGAATTTGTGAAATTGTCATTCTGGGATCAAGAGAAGCAAATGGATCTTGAAAAATCATTTGGATGTTTTTTCTTTCCTTGCGAAGCTGGTCTCCTGACAGCGAGCAAAAGTCTCTGCCTTTGAAATAAATTTGTCCCGCACTTGGTTCATATAAACGAATGAGAGTTCTTCCCAGTGTAGACTTCCCACATCCACTTTCTCCTACCAGCCCTAAAGTTTCTCCAGGCATAACTTCAAATGAAATATCGTCGACAGCTTTGACTGAGCCGACTTCCTTTAGAAGTAGTCCTTTTTTAATGGGAAAATGTTTCTTTATATTTCTCACTTCGAGAATTGGTTTCATGAGTCTATTCCCTTTTTATAAATTAACTGGATGAAAGCATGCCACTTGATGACCGGGCCTCTTTTCCTCTAAAGGTGGTTTTGATTCTTTACACTTATCACTAACATTTGGACATCTGTTTTGAAACGGGCATCCTTTAGGAAGTTCAAATAAAGATGGGACTGAGCCTTCAATTGTTTCAAGTTTTTCAACTCGACTTCCAAACTTTGGAATTGAGCGAATTAGGGCGGCCGTATATGGATGAAGTGGCGATGTTAATAATTTTTGAGTCTCGGCCATTTCACATGTTGTTCCTGCGTACATAACCATAACTCTGTCAGCAATCTCTGATATAACGCCTAGATCGTGGGTGATAAACTGAACAGTCATATTAAAGCGCTCTTGGAGGCTTTGAATCAGCTCTAGAATTTGTGCCTGAATTGTCACGTCTAGGGCCGTTGTTGGTTCGTCTGCTATCAGGAATTCAGGATTGCATGATAGTGCCATCGCAATCATGGCCCTTTGTCTCATCCCGCCAGAGAGTTGGTGTGGATAGTTTTCATAGCGTTGCTCTGGGGAGGGTATTCCTACAAGTTTAAGCATCTCTATCGCTCTTTCTCTGGCCTCTTTTTCGTCAACTTTCATATGTTTGATGATTTGCTCGTTCATTTGATAGCCAACGGTAAGCACGGGGTTTAAGGCCGTCATGGGCTCTTGAAAAATCATGGCCATTTTTCCACCGCGCATCTCCTGCATCTCGTTTTCACTGAGCTTGAGAAGGTCTTGGCCGCCCAAAATAACTTCTCCACCACTTATTTCACCTGGGTGTTCAATGAGCTGCATAAGTGAATATGAGGTTACAGACTTTCCACAGCCACTCTCACCGACAATACCTAAGGTTTCGCCGCGAGCAATGTCGTAACTCACCCCATTTACCGCCTTTATAGGTCCGACTTTTGTGTGAAAGGTAGTCTCGAGATTTCTTACTGAAACAACAATGTCTCGATTTGTCCCTGATTGGTTTTTTGTTTCTGTCTGAGACATAAAAAATTTCCTTCATATACGTTGATAAAAGTCCAGGCCTAGTGTCAAAGAGTCGGCAATAAACTTTTAAATGTCGTTGAGATGATAGGATTACCACTATCAATGACTTAAATGGTCAATCATACAATTCAAACAAAAACTTAATCATTTTTAAAAAAGTTTGGCCAGAAACTTCAATAAAAATAAGTTGTTCTATTGGTTTTCTTTTTTCGCCCTTTTCCATATGACATATTTTCCGAATGACTTTTTATTAAAATTTAGGTTAGAATAACGCTGGGGAGTCACATTTTTGTTTTACATTGCAACAAAAGGTGGCGGTTAAATGCTAGTTCAACGTCCTTATGAAACCTCTCAAGGTCAAAGCGATTTTAATGCTGAGATCCTTGGCGGGATGCTTACGTTTTCAAATCTCTTTTACGATTTAGTAACAAAGAACTTGGCCCCGTTTGGCATCTCGAAGTCGCAGTTTGATATTTTAGGATATCTTTACTACTTTTCAGAGCAATCTCCTGTTAATTTAACGGAACTTTCCAAGGTTTTGCTTTTATCCAAAGCAAATGTTTCAGGTGTTTTATCTCGTTTAGAAGATAAAGGTTTGATTCACTTTATTCAGTCGCGTAAGGATGCGAGGGTTCGAGAAATTCGTTTGACTGATAAAGGAAAAGAACTGACTGAAAAGACTTTTCCAAATTATCGCGATGTTATTGACGAGGCCATGCAAGAACTCAGTGGAGATGAAAAAAACTTCTTGATGTTGACGATAAAAAAACTTTGCAACTCTTTAATTTCTGCGTCTAAGTCTAAGTAAAAAAAAGGCCACCGATTTGGTGGCCTTCATTTTCTATTTTTCTATTTTTTTTTAGAAAAGGTTGATTGTCGCTGAGATAGCAACGTTTGTGTTATCAACAGACAGGTTATCTGGGATAAACTGGACATTTGGGTAGAGGTAGATGTCACGAGTAACAGAAATACCTACACCAACTGATTGGTAAACGAATACGTTTTTGAAATCAAATGTGTCAGTGTTTTTGAATGAGTAATAGTTAAAATATCCAAAAACAGTTCTTGCTGAGTAGCGATCGTTAAATTGATACTCAAGCTGTGGGTAAAGTCCAATTCTCCAGTCTGTACGCATATCACTATCTCCATCATCAGGAGTAAATGAGCTTAAAAAGTTATTTACTACCTGGATTGAAGCTCCAGCTGTCCATCCACTGTTACCAATTTGAGTCATCATATTATGGCTAATTGAAACAGATGCTTTTTGGTTAGCAGCTTTCCAAGACTCTGATGTTCCCCAAGTTGCACCGGCACTAGTAATTGTTTGGAAGTTTCCAATTCTATAAGCGCGATTAAGTCCAATTCCAGGGTTGTCGATATTAAAGTTCTCAGCGCCATGGAATGGTTGAAGAACACCAAAACCAGCACCGAATGTCATACTTGTTCTTGGGTTGAATCTATAACGAGCAGAGATACTACCACTTAAGTCAGTTGAAGTTTCTGTTGAAGGGTCACCACTTAGGTTTGGTCTTTCCGAATCAAATGGCTTCTTAACTGAACCACCAGAGTAGCCAAGACCTGTTGACATACTTACTCGAGATCTTGATCCAGCGTCAGCACGCATTCTCGCGTTTGTAATTTCCTGGTCAATATCGTCAAGGTCAGTAGTTCCCAACTTCATAGCGTCAAGTTCAGCTTCACTTGTTGACGTAGCTTGATACTCTGCATGAGCTCCAAAAGAGGCCAATGCAAGGATCAAAAATCCTGATCGTAGTGTGTTCATTCTCATAGTCTCTCCTCAAAAGTCAGATAAACCGTATTGAGTTTATCTTGGTCTGGTTGCTTTTTTTAGCTTTGGGCCAAAGGCCCATCCATTAAAATTGTTTTGCAAATTATTTGTCAAACTTTTATCAAGATTTAGTTTGCTTTTTTATTTGTCAGCTAAACTAGCAAGAAAATTAATCGAGTTGCAATTTATTTTTTCAATTGTAAAAAAATTTAAGGCTTGGTGTGTAATTTACAAAAATAACGGGGGCAAATTGGCCTTTTTGGTGTCAATTTAACCCTTTTTTTGCTTTGCGATATTCTATCTGACTGTTTTTGGTCGCTAGAGGCGAATAGTGATTTTTTAATTTCTGCGTAGCCGCTCTAGGAGATCCGCATTTCTCCCTGTGTAGAGCTCTTTGTGGTATTGATCTTGATATTGCCTATAATCATTTAAATAGACCATCCGAGAGTGCATAATACTAAGTCTGATTTCACGTGTTCCGTTATTAAAGGTTTCATCATCGTGACCTCTATCGAGACGGCAGTGCCCTAACTCGTGAAAAATTAAGGCAATACGGGCCTCTTCCGTTGCACTTTGCCACCAGCTTTGCTTGATAATGATCTCTCTCTGTCCGTTGGTGTACTCAAGGCAGATCCCTACGTATTCAGGGTTTTCTGTGTCACCAAAATTAATTGGGATATCTCCAACTTTAAAGTTTGGTTGGTTGAGCTTTTGAGAGGCTTCGTTTTCAAATCGACTGATGTAACTTGTAAAAGTAGTATCTGTGGTGCTGAACTGGCGCGTGTATCCCTCTCCTCGTCGTATGAAATCAAGAGGGCCTCCAATTCCACATGAACTTAGAGTTAGAAAACTCATAAATAGGATGAATGACCTTTGGAGAGCTTGCCTCCATTGATCGAATCTTCTTTTTGTCATGCTTTATCTAGTGCATGCCAAATGCCATATTAAAGTATAGGGATATCCAAGTATTTTCAGGAGTTTAGCAGTTTTCGGAGCTTTATGGCCGTTAACTGTTTAGACGGCCGTTTTGACTTATTTGTAATCAGAGCTTTTAAAAAACTCTACTTCTGGAAATTTTTCTTTAACCAACTTCAGGTCCCACTCTGAGCGAACAGAGAAACAAACTCTATCCTTAATGTCGTAAACGATATTGCTTGAATTTTTGCTGATGAATTCATCTTTTTGCTTATTATCTTTGAACTTAAGCCATCTTATGCCAGCAAAGGGATAGTTTTCATACTCACCGCGAACGCCGTACTCATCTTCTAAGCGTTGCTTTACAACTTCAAACTGGAGGACTCCGACGGCCCCTAAGATTTTCTCACGCCCATTGTGGCGAATAAATAATTGAACAGTTCCTTCCTCTGATAGTTGACGCAACCCTTTTTCCAATTGCTTGGCCTTAAGCGGGTCTTTTAAGAGAACCTTATTAAAAATTTCAGGAGCAAAGTTTGGAATTCCTGTGTACTGAAACTTTTCTCCTTGAGTGAATGTATCTCCAATTTGTAACTTCCCGGTGTCGTGGACTCCGATAATATCACCCGGGTAGGCTTCCTCTGTTACTTCACGATCCTGCGCTTGAAAAATAAGGGGTGCAGGTATCTTGATTTCTTTTTCACTTCTGACGTGAAAAATCTTAGCTCCTCTTTCAAATTTTCCTGAACACACACGCATGAAGGCCACTCGGTCGCGGTGACGTTTATCCATATTGGCCTGAATTTTAAAGATAAAGCCCGAAAACTTTTTATCATTTGGTTGAATCGTTTTGACTGGGGCCATCTCATCATAAGGTTCAAGTTTTGCCTCTCTAGGCATGGGGCCTGGTGAGTGTTGGGCAATCATGTCCAAGGCCTCTTTTACACCAAAATTATAAAGGGCCGTTCCAAAGAATACTGGTGTTTGAATTCCGGCGAGAAATTCCTCTTTGTTGAATTTTGGCAGAAGCTCTTCAACCATGGCCAACTGCTCTTTAAGCTCTTCACATAAACTTTGACCGACGTACGTAATAAGTTCTGGAGAGTCTAAGTCGCTGGCATCAATTTTTGTGAATTCATCTGGATTTTTTTTATCTTCAAATCGTAGAATGCTTTTACTTTCTAAGTCATAAACTCCCTTAAAGTTTACACCATCACCAACTGGCCAGTTCATGGGAGCACATTGAATCGAGCAGATTTGTTCGACATTATCAATTAACTCGAAAGGGTCCATGGAGTCGCGATCAAACTTATTCATAAATGTGACTATCGGTGTATCTCTCATGCGGCAAACTTCCATGAGTTTAATCGTTTGCTCTTCAACACCTTTGGCCGAGTCAATC
>SKIL01000308.1 GCA_007116425.1 Bacteriovoracaceae bacterium
TGAAAAATTCATTATTTCTAAGTGCTTATATTTATTTTTTATCCACGGCCCATTGTGGAAAGGCCGTGGATAAGTGTGGAAAACTTTTTTTATCCACGGCCTAATTTAGTTATCCACGGCCTATGTTGATAACTTTTGGTGAGTAGTCGGCCAATTAATTTTATTGGCACAATAGGCCGTGGACAAATGAATACTCATTTGCCCACATTTGTGAATTATTGTGGAAAGTTTTTAAAGTCTGTTTTCGACTTCGAAGATATCTCGAGAAAGTATTGAGTCCGTTTTAAGTTGCTCTTCAACTTTTCGAACTCCAGATATTACTGTTGAGTGATCTCTGCCACCAAAAAAGTGACCAATTTCTTGTTGAGTCGCGTGGATAAGCTTGCGAGACAAATACATGGCAATATGCCTTGCTTTGGCTATATCTTTACTTCGAGATTTTGACTTGAGATCTGCCAAAGGTATTTTAAAATATTGTGCTGATGCCTTAGCAATATCTTCAATATTTAATTTTGTTGCGTGATCAGAATCTTGAATTTTTAAAATCTTTTTTACAGTTTCCGCATCAATATCGGATTTCATTAAATCGGTATAAGCTGAAAGAGCAATAATTGAACCTTCTAGCTCGCGGATGCTTGTCTTAATAGAGGAGGCGATAAGCGTGAGAATATCGTCTGTTAAATACAGGTCTAATTGTTTAGCATTTTCTTGAAGAATAGCGATCCTAGTCTCTAGGTCTGGCTTTTGGATATCAACGACCAATCCCCAGCTCAATCTGGTTTTTATCCGCTCCTCAATACCACTGATCTCTTGCGGAGTTTTATCCGAGGTGAAAATTAGCTGTTTTTCTCGGTTATATAATTCATTAAAAACGTGGAAAAGTTCATTTTGTGTTCCAGTTTTACCACCGAGTTCATGTATATCATCAATCATGAGAACATCAATTTTTTCTGAATATTTTTTCTGGAAATCCCCAATGGTATTTTCTCTCATATGGTAAATCATTTCTTTCATGAACTCACGAGCAGAGATATAGCAAATTCTCAAATGCGGGTATTTCTCTCTAATTCCATTGGCAACCGCACTAAGTAGGTGAGTTTTTCCCAGCCCAGAACTACTGTGTATATAAAGAGAAGGGTATTTACGCCCTGGAGATTCTGCAACTGCAAGGGCCGCATTATAGGCCATATTATTTGAGGCACCGACGATAAAGTTTTTAAAGTTTTTATTGGCACTAATAGTATTACTTTTAGTGCTTGAATCCATGTGCTTTAAATAGTTTGATTCAATTTCTGAATTTTTGTCTTCATGAGTTGTGTTGAGATCCAATGAAAACTTCATTTCTTTTGCACTTTTGGGCCTATTTAATGCTGGGGGAGTAGGATTTGGACTACCTTTTACTTCGCATGTAATTTCAAATGGATAGTCTTTTCCAAGGACTTCATAAATAGCAAACTTTATATGGTCATTTAGAGAGTTCCTCAATGTGTCCATAATAAAATTTGTTTTCGCGTGGAAAATGAGTTTCTGTTCAAATGATTTCAGAGAAAGTCCATCCGCTATATAAGTTGTGTATTGATAATCATTAAGGGTGGTTTTTAATGCACCCTTTAGTGCATTTTCTAAACTAGTTAAATCATTTGATCCGCTTGTAGTAGGTGATGGTTTAAGAGTTTCTTTATTATCACTTTTTACAGTGTTTTGACTGGTGTTTATTCCATTGACTTTTGGGTTATTTGACTTGAAAAAATGCTCAATAGGGAATTCGTGAGTCATTAACCTTATGCTCCATGTTATTAGTCTGATTTGCTGGACAGTTTTTTTAGCATGGCCTTAAAGTCAGGCGCAAGCCCAGTTTTGGGCCGTAAGTTTTTGTCACATTTAAGTCCGAACTCATACTATTCTACATGTTGCTCCATCTCTTTTTCATTCCTATTGACCTTCTCCTTACATCCTTGTATAGCTAACCATTCCATATGTTCAAGTTGTAGAAGAGGTAGATTATGAGCAAGAGAACATGGCAGCCAAAAAGAAAGAAAAGGCTCAGAGTACACGGTTTTTTAAAGAGAATGGCAACTGCCGGTGGTCAAAAAGTTATTAAGGCCAGACGTGCTAAAGGTCGTAAACAACTTACAGTTACCACTGGAAGTAAGTAATATTCTTTAATGTCTTTAAATAATGGCGAGACTTTCCGTTTTTCAAAGGAGTTTCGCCTATTAGACTCAAAAGATTTTAGCCACATGCGTTCTAGTTCGGATTCATTCCGTTCAAGGTCTTTTATTATCTATTTTAAACATTCTCGCTTGGAAATTTCTCATTTTAGGTTAGGTATGAGTGTTTCAAAAAAAACCGGTAATGCTCCTCGACGAAATTGCATAAAGCGAGATTTACGTGAGTTTTTTAGAACTTCTCAATTGAGACCTTTTGCTTATGATTTCTTCGTAGTTGTCTCACCAAAATTAAAGTCATTAGAAAAAAGTGAGCTTAAATCGGTTTTAAAAGCAGATTTAATGCGTTTTGAGCGTTTTTTTCTCAATCGAATGGCCGTTGCATCATGAGATTGCTTAAATATCCTTTTCTATTTCTTATTCTTTTTTATCAATATTTAATTTCTCCCTTGTTGGGTCCACGCTGTCGTTTTCACCCAACTTGTTCAAGTTATATATATCGTTGCTTTCAACTCTTTCCCATTCATATAGCTTTATGGTATGGAGTGAAACGCTTATTAAAATGTCATCCATTTCATTCTGGTGGCCATGACCCGGTTCCTTGTAATAGCAAGTGTTCTGAGGTCAAAAATACTAATGATTTTGTGGATAAATCTGGCCTTAGCTAGGTTTGATTGAGGGGTATCTATAATGGGTTCTGAGCAAAAACGTTTAATGCTTGCACTGTTATTATCTGGTCTAGTTATTTTTGGATGGCAGGCCTTTTTTGTTCCTCAAGTTGAGGTGACCCCAACGCCAACCCATGAAGCTGGTCAAGTTTCCCAAACTGACCTCCTTGAAAGCTCTGAAAGAATTTCGAGAATCAAAGAGGAAATGACTGATTCTGCCCCTATAGAACCAGTTGATTTAGAAGAGCTAGTCTTAACTCGTGATGGCCATGAATTTCGATTCCTTAATGATTTAACAATCCAAAATATTACTAATCCTGAGTCTGTTTTCGACTTTCAATCCATTGCTGGAGGAGAGCGGCCTTTTAGAATCCAATTGCTTCGTGACTCTGGAGCAGAAGATCTCTATTTTGATATGGAGATTAGAGATAATGGCGATTTTATTGAAGGATTTGACGAGCGTTTCGGAATCCATTTGGTCGCAAAAATCTTGGAAAATGGAAAACTTGATTTTGCTCTTAAGTCTCAAAACTCTTACCGTTACCGTTTTGTTTTTGATTCTTGGTCTGACGATGTCGTTGATAATCAAGAGCGTGAATTTATTTATTTTTCTAATGATGTTGATCGAGTTCGAGTTGGACGTACTCGACAATCAGAGGCTTCACTCAAATGGTTTGGTCTCGATTATAATTACCATTTATTTGCTTTTGTTTTGGAAAATAGAAGTCCCGTGCTCTATGAATCAACAGCTGACGGGCGACTTATACTTGATTTTGTTCGACCAACAAATGAGTTTGTAGGGGATTTGGTTTTTACTCGTAAGAATTATGATACTTTGGTGGATTTAGGTGATCAGCTTCATTTATCTGTAAACTTTGGTTTTATTGGTGTGATTGCCGTTCCAATGTTGCGCTCCTTACAGTGGTTTTATAATTTCTTCCCTAATTATGGTGTGGCAATTATTTTACTTACTTTAGTTATTCGTATGTTGCTCTTTCCATTGTCTTATACTTCTTTTAAGTCGATGAAAAAAATGCAAAAACTTTCACCTGAAATTGCGAAACTTAAAGAGAAATATAAGGATGATCCTCAAAAAATGCAAAAAGAGACGATGGAGCTCTTTAAGAAGTCTGGGGCGAATCCATTGGGTGGTTGCCTCCCTCTGCTCTTGCAGATGCCTATTTTCTTTGCTTTTTATCGTGTTCTTTATAGTTCTGTAGAGCTTGTGAATGCTCCTTTTATTCTTTGGATTGAAGACTTAAGTGTAAAAGATCCTTATTATGTTCTTCCATTTTTAATGGCCATCTTTATGTTTGCTCAACAAAAACTTATGCCTTCAGCGACAATGGATGCGACTCAAAAGAAGATCATGCTCTTTTTACCGGTTGTGTTCGGTTTTATTATGAAAGACTTCCCGGCCGGTTTGAACCTTTACATTGCCGTTTCAACGCTTTTTGGAATCGTACAACAAATGGCCGTGTATAGAATGACCGATTGATATGGACTGGCTTGCTGACGATAGTCCTATTATAGCTTGTGCCACTGGAACAACTGAAAATAGTGGCCTAGGTGTCCTTAGGTTAAGTGGCTTTGATAGTTTAGATTTATTGAAAGACTTTTTTTCTTTTAACGTCTCAAAAATTAAGCCACGTTATGGCCATCTGACAGGCTTATTAGATCCGCTTGAAAGTACTACGCTAGACGAGTGTTTAATCTTTTATTTTCCTTCTCCTCACAGTTTTACCGGTGAAAATGTTTTAGAAATTCATTGTCACGGTAACCAATTTCTTATCCAAACAGTTATTGATCTGTTTTGTTTTCAGTCAGTTTTTAGACCTGCAAACCCTGGTGAGTTTTCTTTCCGTGCTCTTCGAAATAAAAAAATTAATCTTGCTCAAGTCGAAGGTCTTGACCTTGTTTTAAATTCCTCTAATAAGGCCGGAATTAGTGAAGGATTAAAGCTTCTGAATGGTGAACTTAACACCCAGTTTGAAGAACTTTATGATATTTCTTTAAAACTTAGATCTGCTGTTGAATTGGCCATCGATTTTTCTGAAGACGTAGGTGAGGATGAAGTGTTTTCAATGATAAAGGGTCATTTTAATCGCCTTAAAGCTCTTATTTTCGATTTACATGAGCGTTGCCAAGATCATTCATTTAATCTTTCAACACCATCACTAACTTTGGCCGGACCTGTCAATGCTGGTAAATCTACTTTTTTTAA
>SKIL01000084.1 GCA_007116425.1 Bacteriovoracaceae bacterium
ATACACCACTTTCAACTTTTATTCATGAATCTCTACTTAAGGCCTGGAATATATATTTAGCGATTGGAGGCATGCCAGAGGTTGTTCAAAGATATCTTGACCCACAAAATCAAAGTTCACTTGATGCTCTCGCAGAGGCAAGAAAAGTTCAACTTCAACTTCTCACAGGATATCAGGCAGATTTTTCAAAGCATTCAGGAACTGTAAATGCTGGACACTTACTTAATGTTTTTGAGGCCGTGCCAAGACAACTCAATCAAGACTATGACGAAGAAGTTAAAAAGTTTGCATTCTCTGGAGTTATACCGAGACAAAAAGGATTTGATAAAATTAAAGGACCGCTAACATGGCTCACCAAGGCCCGACTTGTTATAAAGACCTATATTACTCACAAGGCAGATCATCCCTTGAGGTCATATATTCAAGAAAATAAATTTAAGCTCTACTTTCTTGATATTGGACTTCTCCAGGCCGCATTGGAAATTCCAATGAATAAAATTATCACAAATGATATTGGAAGTTATAAGGGGTTTATCGCTGAAAACTTTGTGGCCTGTGAACTCTTTTCCAATACTGGATCTCATTTATATGCGTGGTCAGAGTCGCGCTCTGAAGTTGAATTTCTCGTTATTCGAAAAGATGAAATCGTACCTATTGAAGTTAAGTCCTCAAAAAAATTTTCAAGGGCCAAAAGCCTGGATTCTTTTATCGAACGATATCACCCAGACCATGCTTACAAACTTTCACCAAAAAATCGTGGCCTTAATGAGAAGCGCAAGATAGAAAGTCTGCCCATCTATCTTGCGGGAAAAATTCTTGAAAACTAGTCTTGCCACTCAGGAGTGCGCTCTAATTTTGAGATATCATACCCCACTTCCTGCGCATACTCATAGAGTTCTTCAAGGATATGCTCTTCGAGCACTGGTGTTCTTGAAAGAATCCACAAGAATTCTCGCGTAGGTTCTCCAACCATGGCGTATTGATAATTGTCATCAAGAGCAATCACCCAATAATTTCCAGAAAACCAGCCAAGTCTTCTAAAAATAGGCACAAAGCTTACTTTTAATTTGGCGTTAGTTTCTGGGTCCGCAATTCGCGCAAGCCCACTGGCCGATTGAATATGATCGGGATTATTCAACTCTTGGCAAGAGTTTGTGACTTCAACTCTGCCTCTGCGATCGAGCTCATAGAAGGCCTTAGAAGCGCCACAATTGCGCTGAAAACGCTGAGTAATTCGAGCAACTTCGTACCACTTTCCCATATAGCTTTGAACATCGACGAAATCGACAGTTTCAAGTGCGGGAAACTTTGGATCAAATTCGGCCTTCGAGTCACTGACAGGAGCAAAAGCAAAAAAGATAGCAGTAATAGCGATAAGTGCGTGCATAATATTTCCTCCTTCAAGGTTTGTTGCTTTTTATACCCCTTTGAAACCACTGACAAGCACAGTTAGTTCAAAAAACCTTAACAAATCCTGGACAAGATAAAATTGTCTAATACATCAAGTTTTGCTAATTTCCTGGAGTGTTTTCCCTTTTCTGAGGCCAATCAAAATGACAGACAGCAGCGCTAAAAAAATTTCTCTCACTGGAATTAAGCCGACAGGTTCACTTCACCTGGGCAATTATTTGGGAGCAATCAAACCAGGGGTTGAAATGATTAACTCTGGTGATTACGATTGCTTTTATTTTATCGCCGACTATCACTCACTCATTACAGTTCACGACCCTAAGGTTCTCAAAGAGTACTCTTACGAGGTCGCCGCTTCTTGGTTGGCCCTCGGTCTCGATCCAAGTAAGGCCACACTCTATCGCCAAAGTGATATTCCAGAAATCTTAGAACTGTCTTGGATTCTCAATTGCTTTACAGTCAAAGGCCTGATGAATCGAGCGCACGCTTATAAGGCCGCGGTTCAAGAAAATAATGAGCACGAGCGCGACCCAGATCACGGTGTGAATATGGGCCTTTACTCTTATCCTATTTTAATGGCCGCAGATATTTTATTTTTAAAGTCTAATATGGTCCCAGTTGGGGCCGATCAACTTCAGCATATCGAAATTGCTCGCGACATTGCCCAAGTCTTTAATCATCACTATGGAGAAGTTTTTACTCTCCCCGAGGGTGTGGTCCATAAAGAACAAGCGATTGTCCCTGGGCTTGATGGACGGAAAATGAGTAAGTCATATGGCAATACTATTCCTTTATTTTTGACAGAAAAAAAGCTGAAAAAGACGATTAATAAAATTGTCACAGACTCAACACCTCCTGAAGAACCTAAAGATCCCAATGACTCACTTATTTTTGATATTTATAAACTCTTTGCCAATGCAGATGAAATCAAAGAGCTGGATGCTTGGTATCGCAAAGGAATTGGCTGGGGGGAGGCCAAGGCCGAGCTCTTCAAAGTCGTCAATCGACAACTTGAAGCGCCCAGAGAAATTTATAATGAATTGATGAGTGATAAGAAAAAGATTGATCTCATTCTTGAAGAGGGAGCACAAAAAGTGCGCCCCCGCGCTCAAGACTTTTTAAACCAGGTCAAGCAAACCGTTGGGATTAATTAAAACTACTTAAAAGTTTTTTTATAAAGTTCGATTGATTCTCTAACAACTTCAAGAGCTTCTTTTGCTCCATCAATCCCTGTGATCTCAACACTCTTTTTTTCAAGAATCTTGTAATCTTCAAAGAAGCGAGCAATCTCTAAAGCGCGATGCTCAGGAAGATCACTTAGATCCTTAATATGCCGATACTCAGGATCATCAACGTGAACAGCAATAATTTTATCATCGCCTTCACCACCATCGATCATACGAATGACACCAATTGGTCTCGCTCGACAGATGCTCATGGGGTAAAAGTTTTCTTGGCCTAGAACTAGAATATCTAACGGATCTTTGTCATCACAATATGTCTTTGGAATGAAGCCGTAGTTCGCAGGATAATGAACAGCACTATGCAGGATTCGGTCAACGGCCAAAAGTCCTGTTTCTTTTTCCAGTTCGTATTTTACTTTCGAACCTTTTGGGATTTCAGTCACAACTGGGACAATTTCTGGTGACTCATCGTAAAGGTTTAGATCATGCCATGGATTCATGGTTTCCTCCTTTTAAAATTGGCCTAAGGTATCGAAAACAAGATAAATCGTCACTAAAATTTCTTTTAAAAAAAATAATGACCTACACCTTAAAACTGTAAAGGATTGTAATTATTGAGATATTAGGTTTTATCTAAAAAAAACTCTTAAAGTTCCAATCGACCTAGCTCCTTCCTTTATAATCCTCATAAACGAGACAATAAATCCCAATTTTTAAATAAAGGCCTTGTGATGTTTAATAAAATCAAAGTAATAGTCCTTATCGCCCTTATCTCAATAACCTCCAACCTCTACGCTCAAGTTGAACATTTTTTCTATTTTGGGGATGCCATGAATGGAGTTGGGAACGGAAACTATATCGAACAAACAGCAAACTCTGCCAATGCTCATATGATATCAGCGCCCACTTCTCCAGAGTTAAGTGAGGAGTGGCTTAACAAAATCAAGCAAGCCGCCTCTCATGGCAATAAATCAATTATTATTGTCGAAAACCTTATCTTTCAATGGAGACAAATCGTCTTACAAGAAAACGCTGAAAGAAATCTGATACGTTTTAAAAATTTGATCGGTAAATACGAAGAGCACATTCTAGGTTTTTATCTCAGCGATGAACCCTATCATCGAAACCTTAACAGTAGTAATACTCTCTCGGATGATGAAGTTTATCACAACCTTCAAGAAGCGGCCCTCCTCATAAAAAAGCATTTTCCAAATGCTATCGTCTGGCTTACGGAAGCTTATCCTGTTGTTGAACCTGGGATTAAGTATCCATCCGCTGTGGACTGGATAGGAGTTAATTGCTATGCCGCTTGGAGTAGTTGTACCGAAGCCGCCTTGATAAGGTTTTATGACAATCTCCAAGAGGGGCTCAAGCCTCACCAGAGAATCACCTTTACTCTTGATGGTTATTGGAACAGAGAAGGATTTGAAAGTGATGAAGTTCAAAAAAGACTTATTGAAAGAAATGCTTTTTTTAGTGGGCTAAGGGCCAGATATAACCCTATTGCCTTCGTCCCCTTTATTTACCAATCATACGATGAAGGGAATGGGAATCGCTACGGTTTAGAAAAGATGCCGCAAGTGGATCTCTACCTTCGTCAACTTTCAAACAGTATTTTAAAGGGCGAAGACGATTCTCCTCCAGTGGCGAAGTGTGCTCCACAAGAAGCTCGAATCACCTGTACGGTCGACGGAAATCAACAAAATATTTCTGTCAATATCACATCTGAAGGCCTTCCCGGTGACAAAACTCAAAGTTTTGAGTTTCTAGAAAAGTATCGGGTCAATCGACTAAACGTTGAATGGACATGCCACCAAGAAAAGTGGAAGTTCTCTCACCCGAGAGGATGGTGTGCGCTCCAAACGACAGGAGAAAGTTGTAGTCCTCAGCCCGCAAGACTTCTCTGTACTGTTGACGGACAGCAGGGCAATCTAACGGTTCAAGTTAATGCCTCAGCAGAGCATGGAAAACATACAACATCTTATATCCTACCTGACGGTTTAAGACCGCGTAGAATGGATGTAAGGTGGACTTGCCAAGATGGAAAATGGATTTTCTCTCATCCTAGGGGCTGGTGTAACCTCAGACAAAGATAAAGACGGGGCGGCACCCCTATGGGTTTTGAGAGGGATGCCGCGTACTTGGAGGAATTACGCACTTAGGAATGACTCTCTAACGTCATCGTGAAGAGCGCTGTGCACTTCATGTTCCTTAAAGCGAGCGTAATCTTTTGCTAGGGCGCGCTGTAGACGATCTAGAGTTGGCCTAGAAAGCTTATTTTTTAACTCACCCATCATTTCTGGGCCGGCGACTAGAATCAGTTTTTGAAATTTGTTTTCCTTACGGGCTTTTTCAATAACCTCAGAAAGTTCGATCACATAGTGATCAATCATTCTTCGGTTAAGAGA
>SKIL01000270.1 GCA_007116425.1 Bacteriovoracaceae bacterium
AGGACTATTTATTGTACTTGGTGGCATATTACTAGGCCCACAAATTTCAAAACTTATGTTTACAAGCGCAGAATATCACAAGTGGGTTTCTATCGCCTTTCTCATTCTTTTTTTTCAGATCATAAGTATGTATTTTTTAGCGACACTACAAGTTCAAAATGCCTTTAAACAACTAAGCCTTACAAAAATACTTCCTCAATTCTTGAAATTGGTGGGCCTCGCCACTTTGTTTTACACTTCAACTCTAAATTTTGAGAATGCCTTTATCATGTATATGTCAGTAGGCCCGTTGGTCTTACTTTTGTCAATAAATCGAAAAAACCTTATGCCACTTAAGCACTCTATCCATCTAGGCCACAGTGGAGATTTCATAAGTGTAGGAAAATGGATTTGGGTCTCGATGGTAGCAAGCGCAGGTATTGCTCACTTTGATATACTCATGGTTCGCGCTATGGCAGGTGAAACAGAGCTGGCGAAGCTAATTGCAGGACAACGGCTGGCATCAGTTATTCTTATTTTATCAACCAGCCTCTCCCTTGTTCTCTTACCTAAAGTTAGCTCAACTACGACTGTGAAGCAACTTCAGTACTTTGTTAGAAAAGTATTAACCTACCTCCCTCTTCTTTTAATTTTCACACTTATACTCATTCCCTTTACACCGATGATAACCCTGTTTATTCTTGGAGAGAGATACTATGAAGCATCAGGACTTTTTAATATTTATCTCATTGCAAATACTATTGCCTTTATTTTAAGTCCGTTAGGTTTAGTTCTCTATAAGCTCAAACAAGAAAAGTTCATTGCCTTTATTGCTATTACTCAATTCATTTTTAACATTATAGGTAATTACTTTCTGATTCCTGTCTATGGTGCAACTGCCAGTGCAATGATCACTCTCATGTGTAAAATTCTTGCTGCTTTACTAATGTTTCCCATATTATACAAACATGACATTTTCAAAAGATAAAAGTTGGTTTTCATGAGAGTTCTTTTCAATACTCAAGCATTTAGATTTCAAAATCCCGGTGGTGGAGAAACTGTTATTATGGAGCTGTACAATGGCCTAAAAAGAAAAAACATCGATGTTACTTTATTTAACCAATGGGAAGATCGACTCATTGACTTTGACATTATTCATGAGTTTCATTGCCTACAAAGAACAAATTGGTTTTATTACAAGCAACAATGTAAACACCTTGTGGTCACTCCCACCCACTGGCCGCAGACAACATTTTTCAAGAGACTTAAATATCATACAAAAGATCGTTTATTAAAACTCAGAGGTCACCAAACCGAACTCTCAGCAATGTCTATTCCAGACCTTTATCTACCGACAACCAAAAAAGAAATGACTCAAATTGAAAAACACTATCGAAAAGATTTACCCTATAAAGTCCTTCCTAATGGTGTACATATTCCCTCACCACCGCAGGATGAAAACCAATGGAAAAAACACTTCAATATAGATGACTACATTTTATTTGTCGCCAATATATCGCCTGTAAAAAATCTTCATCGACTCATACAAGTTTGCAATAATTTAAAACTAAACCTTGTCATCGTAGGAGATGCATCTCGAGAAAACATAAGCTACCTTGAATTTTGCCAAAATTTATCTGGGCCTACGATTTATTACACTGGCAAACTTGATCAAAAAAGTGAAGATTTTAATAATGTTTTCTACGGTGCACGTCTTTTGGCCCTTCCAAGCCTATTTGAAACCTGTGGTCTTGTGGCCCTTGAAGCAGGGATTAGAGGGATTCCAATTGTTATCACCTCAAAAGGTGCCACGAGTGAAATATATCAAGAGATGGCCATTTATTGCAATCCAGAAGATGAAAGTTCAATCGCGAATGCGATTAATAGAGCAGGAAAAAATCAGGACCACCAAAAGCTTCAAACTTATATAGAAGAAAACTATAGTTGGGATAAAATTGTTGATCAGCTTATTAAATATTATCAAGTTGTTTTGAATCAATAATTTGTCTATAAAAATCCGCATACTGCCTGGCCACACGAGAAACGTCATAATTTTTTAAAAACCTTTTATATCCTTCATCTTGAAACTCTTGACACAGACTCTCTGAGTTCATTAGCTTAGCGATGGCCTGCGCCCAACCAGATGAATCTTTCTCCTCAACAACCAGGCCAGCTTTATCAATCACAAAAGGAATCTCTCCTGAGGTTGACCCAATGACGGGAACTTTTGTGGCAAATGCCTCGGTTATCATTCTGCCAAACTGCTCTTTCCAGTTTTTTGCAGTTTGACTCGGGGCAACCAGGCAATCCATGGCCCTCATAAAACGTGGCATTTCATCATGGGACGCAAGTCGAACAACAACCCTATCAGAAAAATTATTTTCTTGGGCCCAACTCAAAATTTTGTCATGATAAGGGCCACTTCCTAACACCAAAAAAAACCATTTTTCGGAGGTGTATTTCTTAAGAATTTTAAGCGCATCCATTAAAACGTCCAGACCTTTCGACTCAACTAAGCGCCCAGAAAAACCAATAACAAATCCTTCAACACCTAATTCTGCTCGAATCGACTCTCTATCATTTGCATCAGGATAAAAAATATTTTTATCCGTCCCAAGATTTATGATGACTCCACTTTCTGGAGGATAACCTCGATTTAACAGATTTTGATAGACCAAACTTGCTCCCGCATTCCATCCACTCGAGTTTTGTAAGACGAATTTCTCAAAGTAGGAAAATGGAAAAGGATATTTTTTATTAAGACTTTGGGCAGTTCGAAAAAAATAAGGTGTTTGCGTTTGAAAGCAGCGTCTAGCAATCTGATAGCCACCTAATACATAGGGTTCTTCCCATATATGTACAAGGTCATACTTATTCTGAGTAATTAATTTCTTCAGTCCACAATAATACATAATATGAATTTTTTTACTAAAATAGACATTGAGTGGAATGACGTTAAGTTTTTGATCATATCTAAAATCCGCCTCACTTTCTAACTCTAAACTTCTTAAACTGCCATGTAAAAATGAGGGCGCTGCCAGCTCAATTTCAAATTCTCCAAGTTGTGCAACCTGTCTCATGATTGCTCGATTAGATGCAACAACGTAAGAATGACCGATACTCAAAACCTTTGGTCTTTTTATCATATGTACATCTCTTTTTGAGATTTTTCATCAATTCTTAAAAAGCATGCTTCATACTCTTTAGCCGCATCATCCCAACTACGGCCAAGTATCGCCTCCCTAGCTTCTGAAATCAGAGAGTTTAAAAGCTTGCGGTCATTAATAAAAATCTCTAAAGTCTTGGCCCATTTTTTTGCGGAGTCAGTAGCAGATATCTTTAAAAATTCAGGTCGATCATTCCACAGCTCCATTGCCCCACATTCACAACTTGCAAGAGGAAGAGCTCCATAAGAAATGGCCTCCGTTACGACTAAACCAAATGGTTCATAAGTAGAGGGAAAGACAAAAATATGTGCATTTTCAAAAAAGGGAATAGCAGGACGTGGGCCATGAAAAAAAACTTTTTTGTCAATATCAAGCTTCTTCGAGTAGCTCTTCCATCGATTGATATCACCGTCACCTACAACATTCATAACCCAAGACTCATCTTTAATGGACTCTAAAGCGTCTAAAACTTTTTTGATACCTTTTCTCTCTAGTGCCCCCACAAAAAGTAGTTCGAGAATTCCATCCTCGGGAATATATTTATTATGAAAATCAGTTC
Source organism: Bacteriovoracaceae bacterium (assembly GCA_007116425.1). Taxonomy (GTDB): domain Bacteria; phylum Bdellovibrionota; class Bacteriovoracia; order Bacteriovoracales; family Bacteriovoracaceae; genus SKIL01. The sequence goes on from SKIL01000270.1 coordinate 3,706, forward strand.
TATCGGGGGCGTGATGAATAATTTCGATTGAGGAGCGATTCTTGTCTTTTAAAAGCTCTTCGATTTGATCTTTCACCGTCTGAGAAATAGCTATAAAGTACTTTGTTTTATTAAAAAAAACTTTCTCAAGGTAAACAGTCCAATATATAAAGACTAGTTGATATATTCGATGAATCAAGGTTCGCTGATTTGGAAGTTTAGCTCTACCTTCCCGATAAGTATCAAGATATCTTTTATGAACAAACTGAACGAGACGCAGATCTGCAATCCAAGAGCTTACTCCAATTGTCATGACAAACTGAGGGCGTTTAATTTTTAAATAAAAATACGTATAAAGCGAAAACCAAATATTTTTCAAAAGTTGAATAGGGATTCCACCAAAAGGGACCTTGTGCCAATATTCATGCTCGGGGTCTATTGACCAGTCTTCCAAGTTATAGCTCACAATATTTACAGTGTGCCCCATTTCTTTTAAGCGCGAAAGGACTTCGAGAGAAGATCTCTCTTGTCCCCCCTTCTTATCAAGCCGATGGGACACAAAAGTTATTTGTTTTGGTTTAAGCATAGAAATTCATTCCGATATTTTAAAGGATACTCCTTATGCTACAATGATTTATCAAATATATAAATAAGGAAAAGGTTTTCCATGAAGTCTTCATCTCTAGTTTTTTATATAAAACATCCTATCCATGCTGCTGCTAAAGTAGTGGATAAAACATATCGTTTTTTTCACCCAGAAATTCCATGGATCACACCACAATCCGTAAAACAACTAGAAAAAATTCTTTCAGGAAAAAATAAAATCGGGCTTGAGTGGGGGTCAGGGAAAAGCACACTATGGTTTTCTAAATTTTGCAAAGAACTACACAGTATTGAATACAATCATGAATGGTATAAGATTGTTGAAGAAATGCTTAGAAATGAGGAAATAAAAAATACCCAACTGCATTTTATCGAGCTTGAACACTCAAGACAAATGCCAACCTATCCAGTTTATGAAAAGACTCCCAAATATGTCTCAATTATTCAATCTTTTCCAGAGTTATACTTCGACTTTATCATGATTGACGGACATTATCGACAGGCCTGCGTGCTGGCAAGTGACAAACATTTAAAAACAGAAGGTTTTCTCATCATTGACAATTATAATCGAGTCAAATCACGGCAAGAATGGGGAGTGCCCCCAAGCTATGAGCTGATTCACTTAAGCAGCAATATAGTCACAACAACCGCTATTTTTAGAAAAAAATGATATGGAACAAATTTTACTTCTAAATACTGAAA
>SKIL01000087.1 GCA_007116425.1 Bacteriovoracaceae bacterium
TTAAACAATCAACCTCATATCTATATTGATGATCCCGATATGCCCTCAAAACATCTTACAATAAGCTTTAAAGATCGTAACTATCTCGTCAGGTCCAACGGAAATCATGTTTTAAAAAATGGTAAAAAGTTTATTGGTGTTCAAAAGCTAAACCCTCAAGATGTCATCACATTTGGAAAAACATCTTTTGAAGTTGAAATCAATATTAAAGAATCCGCCCCATTTAACTTTGAAGAAGCCTATCATAAGGCCATTGATCAAGATCCAGAACTTGCCTCGATTTTTGATGGAATCAAACGTGAAATCATTATTTTAGAAAGAGACAGAAATGAGTCCTAATTTTCACTCAAGTTTTTTTTACACAGAAGATGATTACAGAATATTTTACTCAACAAATTTTAAATTGAGTGAGTACGATCCAAATCGAGCTTTATTAATATTTAATTACGGCCTTGTCTGCAACAACGAACACTGGCGCTATCAAATTGATCACTTCGATCAACAAAAAGAGCAAATCCTTATTCACGACTATCGTTTTCATTACTCTTCTTCGGGCAAAATTGATCACCTAGAGGAACTCACATTTCCCTTAATTGCAGGTGACATTAAAGCACTTCTAACTTCTTTTAAGGCCCAAAATTATTTTATGTTTGGTCACAGTATGGGAGTTAATGTCACTCTTGAATTTGCAAAGCTCTTCCCAGAGTCTTTAAAGGGATTAATTCTCATCTCAGGAACAGTTCTTCCTCCCCAGGACGTTATGTTTGATACTAATATTATTGAGATCATTACTCCATATGTTGAGTCGCTATACGAAAAAAAACCTGATCTCTACCGAAAGTTTTGGTCTACGAGTTATCTTAACCCACTAGCACGAGAAATCGTTTTCAGGGGTGGGTTCAATACGAAACAAGTTTCTAACGAGTTTATTCAAATTTACATGAAAAGAATTGGAGAGCTTCACCCCAAAATTTTTCTCAAACTTATGCAAGAAATGAAAACACAGGATATTTTAAAGGATCTTGGAAATATCGAAACTCCCACACTCGTCATCGGAGGGGACAAAGACAAGGTTATCCCCAATTATTTGCAAAACATTTTAAAAGATAAACTTCCCAACTCTGAATTATACATTGTTAAAGATGGATCTCATGTTCCACAAGTCGACTTCCCAACAACGATGAATGAAAAAATTGAAGTTTTTATTAGTAAGAATCTCTAAGCCTCGAAATCAACATCTAAATTTTTTAATCTTACAAGAGGTATAAAAAGACGCTTTAAAGCAAACTTAACTTGCTTTTTCTTGTACTCATCATGACTGGCCTCACCCTCAGTGTTTCTCACATACGTCTCTTGATCAACGACTTGAACTTCATAAGGGTAAAAAAAGCGTATATCTCTTGAAACCAAAGAGTAATCCATTGATAAAACTTTTTTTGCCAGCTCACTCTCTCCATCTTTTTTTGCCAACTTTCTTACAGCAGAAAACTGCTCAATAAATGGATTCCGGTACTTCACTAGTTGGCGACTCGTAAACTGAATAGAACGGTAGTCTTTAAGTGACATTTTATTCGTACGATCTGCGCTATTTTCGAATTTACATTCATCTAGAATTTGCTCTAGTTTTGATACAAATTCCTCTTCAGGGATTCCTGTTTTCAAGGCCTCTCTCACAGCAGCTTGGTGACGCTTGCGATACTCGGCAAGATCATACATCGTATTAATCGAGCGGCTTGGCTTAATATTGTGAGGAATAATTATATTTTTATCCACGAGATAGTTGATAACTCTCAATGTATCTAGGCCTGACTTCGTTACAATCCTCACTCCAATTCGATCAAATAATTCTTCGGCCACATTTTCGGCCTTATGAAGCAGCTTAATAATAATACTATCTCGCGTTTTCTTAGACTTTGTTTCGAATAAAATTAGTGGAACAGAAGAGGAATCCTCAACCTTACCAAGATATAGCTCGTCATCATCACTGCGATGAATATGCTTATAAAACTTATCAAAGATCTGAGTTTGGATAATCGAAAAATAATTTGATCTCAAATCTTTATCAGCATGCAAAATAGTATGCATAACTTTCAAAATAACTTCCGCCCACAACCTCTCTTCTTGAGAATGTTCTTTTTCACCATTTGACATCAAAAAAAGTTCTGTCACATCTGTGACCATCAAAATCGAGTTTGGTATCTTTAAATCAACCCCATCGGGATTGCCCTCCAAAAGAAAGTAGCGCCGAATAAACTGAAGGGCCTCCTGAAAATTTCCAAACAACTCAGCATTAACAACTGGGTCAGCGACGTCTAGACCGTAACCATGAAGAAACATTTTAACTTCGTCATGGGTTAGCATCTGGCCAATAAAAAACTTTGAATCTAGGGCAGACTGTCCGCCAACGACAACTTGAAACAATTCCCAATCAAAAATATACTTCGAGAGATAACTTGGTCTTTCCATTTAATTTGATTACCTTATTGTATAACGAACACATTTATCACGAGTAAATAGCTATGGCCCAAGCAAATAAACCAACACTGCGCGACCCCAATGTTCTTTTTTTAAGCTTTATGGGAGCTGGATTTTCTCCTATTGCTCCAGGAACGGTGGGGACTATTGTAACAGTACCTTTTCTAATTTTCATCACTTGGTTAGATATTCCTTTTTTAGCGCTTAGCATTGCAGTTGGTTGTCTAACTATCATAAGCTGTTATCTCGCAGAAAAAGCACAAAAAAAATATGATGTTCATGATCCTTCCTGGATTGTTTTTGACGAAAGTATTGGAATATCAATTGCTTGGCTATTTTTGCTACACCATTCGGCCGTAGATATACTGGCCATATTTTGTCTGTTTAGATTCTTTGATATTTTAAAAATTTGGCCTGCAAGCTATTTTGACCGCCTTAATACGGGTACTGGAACAATTCTTGACGATGTTGTGGCGGGTATTTTTGCAGGACTCATTTATCTGTTGTTCTATTACATTCTCTCACTTTTTTAAAAAAAGAGTTGACTTACGCATAACTTACGCACAAACTTAAAAGAGTGAAAAACATCCCCCCAAGGAAATATTTTTCATCACGGTGCCCAAAATCACCGTGAATACAAAGTGTTATAAAAAGCTAAACAAACCAAAAATTAGCACTGATGGGATGTCAACTTAGGTCTGTGGTGATACCGTTCCATAAGGTTCATCACTTTAAGATTAATCATCGATTTAAAAAATTCGTTTCAAAGAAGGGAGACACAACCTATGGCCACAACAACACAAAAAAATGGCAATGATGCAAATAAAGCAAAGGCTCTAGATCTGGCCCTGGCCAGTATTGAAAAGCAGTTTGGCAAAGGTGCCGTGATGAAACTTGACGGCAATCAAGAAAAAACCCGAATCCCTGCCATCTCAACAGGTTGTTTAGGTATTGATCTCGCCCTTGGGATTGGTGGAATTCCAAAGGGAAGAATAATTGAAGTTTATGGTCCTGAGTCTTCAGGTAAGACAACTCTAACTCTGCATATCGCTGCCGAGGCGCAAAAAGAAGGTGGTACGGTCGCCTTCATCGACGCAGAGCATGCCCTAGATACTCATTATGCTTCAAAACTTGGAGTCGACATTCCAAATACACTTATTTCTCAGCCAGATAGTGGTGAACAAGCACTAGAAATCGCTGATATGCTCGTGCGCTCTGGCGCTGTTGATTTAGTCATCGTTGACTCTGTTGCAGCATTAACCCCAAGAGCTGAACTTGAAGGAGATATGGGTGATTCTCATATGGGTCTGCAAGCACGACTAATGTCACAGGCCCTGAGAAAACTGACTGGTTCAATTTCAAGATCAAATACAACCGTAATTTTTATCAATCAACTTCGTATGAAGATCGGTGTTATGTTTGGTAACCCAGAGACAACTACTGGTGGAAATGCACTTAAGTTCTATTCTTCTGTTCGCATGGATATCAGAAGAATTGGTGCTATCAAGGACGGAGAAGATATTCTTGGAAATAAAACCAAAGTTAAAATTGTAAAAAATAAAGTAGCTCCTCCATTTAAAACCATTGAATTCGATATCATGTATGGAGAAGGGATCTCAAAAACTGGTGATATTCTAGATATGGCGGTTGCTAATGGAATCGTCGAAAAGGCCGGAGCGTGGTTCTCTTACGACAATGGAAAAATTGGACAAGGTAGAGAGAACGCTAAGAATTTTCTTAAAGAAAATCCGGAAATCATGGACGAAATTAGAAATAAAGTCCTGCAAAAACATGGTGTAGGAGAAAGCCTACTTCCAGAAGATGTTGATATGGAGACAGGTGAAATTCTTGACGATGCTGACACACCAGCGAAATCAACGAAGTCACCCAAAAAATCGACAAAAAAGACCGTCCAGTAATTTACACATTAGCATAAGGGAGAAACTCCTCTGAATAGAGGACCTCTCCCTAGCTACTTTCACGAATCATTTATGAATCAAGATTTTACCGAAACTTTCGATGGCCATAAAGATAACGCAAAGCTTTCGACCCCAAAGCGAACTGCTTATCTAGACTCGATTCGTCTTTTAGCACGTCGAGATTATTCACAAATAAAACTCACAAAGAAACTGCGTGAACTAGGTCATCCACAAACTGAAGTCGAAGAGGCCATATCGACAGTTTTAGAAGAAGGCTATTTAAGAGAAGAAGAATACATAAGGGCCAGAGTACGCGGCTTTATGTATAAGCACTGGTCGGCATCACACATAAAGCAAAAATTAATGCAAGAAGAGCTCAACGTGGATATGTCTTATATCGAATCTATCATGCAAGAAAATGGAATTGATCAGGACTCTCAGATCCAAGAACTCATTCGTAAGAAGATGCCCTCAAACCTACCAGAGATCTCAGACTATGACTCGTGGCAAAAACTAAAACGTAAACTGATCTCCTCTCTTGCCAACAAGGGGCACTCTCCATCAAAATGTTTTGATGCTGTAAA
>SKIL01000120.1 GCA_007116425.1 Bacteriovoracaceae bacterium
AGGTCTCTATGATCCTCTCTAACGACGAGAATATTTTTATGCGCCTTATATATATTTCTAATCATTTGAGCAAAAGGTATAAATTTATCTTCTTCTGTTGTTTCCCCAAAAATAAATGTATTTGGAGTCGCTCTTCCAATTCCATAGTATTTGATCATCTGGTTTGTTGCAGAGAAGTAATCGGGGTCGGATACAACTTTTACCAGACACGGAATCTGCCTTTTTGCTAAAAACTCTTGGATTGATCTTTGGTAAGTTAAAATTTTTGATTCCGTAACTTGGCTTGTGAGAACGGTACAAACGGTAAGAAAACCTTTACTGTGAGAAAAGCTTTCAGATAATTCAATTAAATACATTCGAGAAGTTGGAGAGCCTGAAAAGACTAAAATATTAGGCCTCCAGGTTTTAGGATCCTCTTCAAATTCTTCCATCCGATAGATTGAGGCCCTTGCAAAAAAGTTTAAGATACTTCTTCGCATATCATTCCAGTGGGCATTGACACCTTTTTGTCTCATGGTGTGATAGATGACGACACAGGTAATGATTGCAATAATCGCTGCTCCAGGGTTGATCATGAGCATGGCAAAAAGAGAGAGAACCGCACCAAGAATCGATAATTGCCATGGAGATCTGAAGCTTGGTCTCCATGAAGGGTTTCCGAGTAGTCCCTCTAGTCCTGCAATGAGGTTAAGTGCTCCAAAAGCAGTGAGAAAAAACATTGTAAGAATTGAAGCGAGGGTATTTACATCTCCGATAAAAATACAGACGCCCGAAAGAACAAATGTTGCGAAAGCAGCAATCTGTGGTTCCCTTCTCTTACCGGACTCTTTACCAAGAATACTTGGAAGAATTCTATCATCTGCTAAAGCTTTAACAGTTCTTGGTGCTCCAACTAAATTATTAATAGCTGAGGAGAGAGTTGCTCCAAAGATTCCGGCCGTGACAAGTAACGGGATTGCCGCAGCTTTTGTCATGATCAAGGTGTCTGTGGCAAGAAGCTCATGAGGAACAAAGAAGGCAAGAGTGATTGCAATAGATATAAATAAGAGGTAGCCAACAAGTAGGGCCCCAATAATTCCGGTTGGGATTGCTGTTTTTGGATCTTTGAGCTCCCCACTTAATGCGATACCGGCAACAATACCTGTACAAGCAGGGAAAAAGACTGCGAAAACTTCCCAAAATGAGGAGCGCTCCCACTCATATGCAATCTCTTTTGTCATATCGGGTTCAAAAGTAAAAATTCCCACGTAGTAGGATACAAATGATATGGCCAATAATAATAGAATTGTTGCCTGCATTCGCATGGCTATACTGGTTGAGATATTGGAAATCAGAGCAAGTACTAAAAGTGAGATACACGAAACAAGCCAGTCTGGGTAATCGTGATAAGGTCGAATAGTTTCGGTAAAACCAGCTAGATAAAAGGCGATCCCTATAACCTGTGAGGCGTATAGTGGAATACCAATGGCCGCACCAGTTTCTAATCCTAAAGCGCGAGAGATGATGAAGTAAGCACCACCACCGCCGACTCGCATATTAGTAGCAATCGCGGAAATTGAAAGAACCGTCAAAAAGGCAATCCCAACACCTAGTGAAATAATAACAAGTGCACCAAGTAGAGTCGCATTGGCCACGGCCCAGCCAATTCTCAGGTAAACAACGACACCTACGATAGTTACAATAGTTGGTAAGAAAACGCCTTTGTATGTACCAAAGAGAACTGGACCGGTATCAAGGGCAGTTTTGTTTTGTGCCAGAAATTACTCCAATTTGGAATTCAATATTGTTTTCGAGATGTTAGCACATTTTATTTTTAATCTGCACCATCTCGGCCCGGTTTTTTTTTGTGCAGTGAGTTTCTACTCGTGAGTTGTAAAATAGTGTCCAAATCCTGATAATAGTCTCACAAAAATCAAATAAACTTCTCTTTAGTGGTCAAGATTAAGGAGCAAGATGGCCTTAATCTTGAGTGAAATCGGTTTTTACCCAAGTTTGTGTTCGGCCTAAGAGGCTAAATCCAATAAAACCTCTAACCTCTAATTCTTGTCCGTCACTTTTAAGACGTAGTCGGGTATTATAGGTGCGTCCATTTTCAGGGTCTAAGATTCTTCCACCTGACCACTCATAGTTTTTTTGACTCTCTTCAAGTCCCCATAAGATTTGCAAACCTGTAATGGGTTGATTCTTTTTATCCCCAGAGCATTTGTCGCAAATAGGATTTTCCTCTGATGGGTTCAGAAGTTTTACAATCTTACCTGTGAGCTCATCACCTTCTTGTTGAATTTTGATTATTGATCTCGGTTCACCTGTGCTGTCATCTATCGTTTGCCAGTGTCCGACAAAAGGATTTTCTGCGTAAGCAGAAGTAGTTATCAAGAAAAGGAAACTAATAGCAAGGGTAAGAGGTTTTAGTGCGCTGACTTTTTTGTGATTCATACATTTAAGTCCTTATGAAGTTTAATAAAATTTTATTTCATTTTATCAAAACTTTCGTCGTCGCGCTTAATAATTTCATTTTCAGATGTAATCATTCCTTCAAGTCTGGCCAGAGTGACTATTGTATTAGACACGATATGTTCGATATTTTGACTACTTGACTTAAGCCATTCGTGAATGAGCACATCCTGAGGTGTTTCATTTAGACACTCTTCTTGATAATCAGAAAACTCTTTAACAAGCTCGTAGATTTTTATTAGGTAAGCAGGACACTCACAAGAAACATTTGGAGCAACTTCTTTGAGCTTTTCCAGTGCTTCCTTTGTGATGATGCCCTTGCTATCTAATAGTTCCCTTTTCATGTCTTTCCCCCTCGAAAATGTATGCTAAAGATTTAGCCTCCAAAAACTTGTGTAAAGGTTTTTGAGTCAACATCAATTTTCCCAATAATTTGCAGGTTAGATGTGTGGCACCTAATTGGCTTTTTGGAAATGAGCTTACTTAAGAGGAAAGCTTACCATAACTTCAGATTCTCCGACGATTTTAGTCACAATTCCTTTTCCGAAATCAGGAGTTGACTTTGAGCGCACTACTGAACCTTTTTCAAACTGTTTCAGTTTGAGCTGCTTTTCAAATAGTTTCTCTAAATTGTGGTCAAGCTTTTTACTCGTGCCCATTTAAAATCCTTTCATGACATAATAACCTTATTTGAAATATCACAACTAAATAAGAGTTTTGTATATGAGTTGTCTAAGATTTGTGTTGGTTGCTCTGATAGTCACGTCTTGTACAAATATTGTAACCACTCAAAATTTTGAAGATTTAGGTCGTGAACAGAGCGTTCAGACAGTCTGGATTGTCGATTATGGGTACCACTCTACGCTTGTTTTTCAAACTAGCTATGGACAGGTATGGGAGTTTGCATATGGGGAGTGGGAGTGGTTTGCTAAGCGACGTGACAGTTATTTTCGCCTTCCGGTGACATTACTTTGGCCAACAAGTGGAACTTTAGGAAGTTATAAGTATCAGTCTTTGGAGGATTATATGAATCATCTCGCTCAATTTAAGCATGAGATTTATCGCCTCGAAGTTTCCTCTGAAAAAGCAGTTCGAGTGTTAAGTGAGCTAAAGAAAGAAAAGAAGAGTTATTCCGCTCAAGAAAAAACACTCTTTAATTCATTATATAACTTGAACTTTGTTGAACTACCTGACCAAAAGTATCACCTTTTTAGCAATTGTAATCACTGGGTTTCGAAACATTTGAATAGATTAGGAGTAAATGTAAGTGGGGTACGAATATACTCAAAATGGGAGGTTCGGCAAGCAGGTGAAAATATGTAATGACATGACTTATTTCTCGTCTCGGCATAAACTAATATAGTTAAGCTTTTTTTAAGGATGAAATATGTCAGTTGAATCAACCGAGAAAACCTTTAGGGTTTGGCACCAGTTTTATGTTCCACCAACTGGGCCTTATATTGGGGACATTCCCTATCAAAATTTACCAGATTTATTTCGTAAAACGGCAAAGAAGTACTCAAAGCAAACGGCTTTTTTAACCTGTATTCCGAATGGGATGAACGGAAAACTGAGCTTTCAAAAAGTGGATGAACTTAGTGATGCTTTCGCGATTTATTTGCGTGAAAAATTAGAGTTGAAAGCTGGTGATAGAGTCGCTCTTCAAACTCCTAATTGTTTATCATTTCCCGTTGCGGCCTTTGGTATACTAAAAGCGGGTTGTGTTTTGGTGAATACAAACCCTCTTTACACGGCGAAGGAAATGAAACATCAGTTTAACGATGCTCAGGTGAGTGCTGTCATTATCATTGACATGTTTGCCGATAAAATTGAAAAGATTAGAGAAGAGATAGAGGTTAAACATATTCTTGTTAACCGAATCTCAGATTTTTTTCCACCTGTTGTTGGTAAAGTTATTAATCTCATTCAAAAATACTGGAATCAACAAACTCCTAATTTAAGCTATGATCATAGCTCCTTTGCTAAGGCCGTTCAGTGGGGAAGAAAGAACTTTGATGAGAAAAAACTTAAAAGTTATTTAGAAGGAGTCGACTCCGACTCCTTGGCCGTGTTGCAGTACACAGGTGGAACGACTGGTGTAAGTAAGGGGGGAATGCTTACACACGGTAACTTAATTGCGAATATTTTCCAAGTCATAGAACTTATTAGTAATAAAGTTGATGAGGGGAAGGAGTGTATTTTGACGGCACTTCCTCTTTATCATATTTTTGCTTTTACTGTTAATTTAATGGGATTTTATTCTTTAGGAGGAAAAAATATTTTAATTCCTTCCCCAAGACCTCTATCAAATTTAAAGAGAGCTCTTGAGAACTATCCCGTAACATGGCTAACTGCTGTTAATACTTTATTGAATGGTCTGTGCAATGAGATTTGGTTCACAGATTCTCCACCAAAGTCCTTAAAGGCCACAGCGAGTGGTGGAATGGCATTACAGGGTGCTGTTGCCGAAAGGTGGGAGAAACTGACTGGAACTCCAGTTGTTGAAGGCTAT
>SKIL01000008.1 GCA_007116425.1 Bacteriovoracaceae bacterium
AGAATCAAGAACCACGACAGGAAGCTCTTCTACTACTTCGTCTTCATCCCGTAAGAGACCTGCTCGTGCTTTTTCTCGTTGCTTTCTGATTTCTTCAACTTCAGCTAGAAGCTCTTGCTTGGCTTCGTACTTAGCTTGGGCGACTTCATAATCAAAAGAAGTATTATCTACAGGGACTGTTTTATAGCTTTTCAAACTGAAAAGTGCAGCAAGCCCAACACAAAAAAGAACAAACATCACCAAGCGGCTCATTCTCACTCCAAATTACGGCAATTTAACTATTTACTAAAGCCTCGAGTATAAATGAAGCCCGTTCAATTGGCAATAAAGCTAAGGCGATAAATCCTATTAATCTATTTTCCGCAAAGATGTTCAATCAATTCCTCTTGAGTTGAATAGGTAGTTAAAATTTTACGATGCTCTGCGCTCAAAAATCCCTCTGTCACAAGTGAGTCAAAATGCTTCAAAAGTGCGTCAAAAAATCCGTTTTCATTGAGAATAAAACAGGGTTTTTCGTGATGTTTGAGCTGGGCCCAGGTCATAATCTCACACAGTTCATCAAGTGTTCCAAAACCGCCAGGCAAGGCCACAAAGGCATCAGACAAATCATACATAATTTGTTTTCGTTCGTGCATGGTTTCAACAATGTGCAGCTTCGTAAGGCCAAGATGGCCAATTTCAATTTGCTTTAAAAACTCAGGGATGACACCGTAGACTTCTGCTCCCTCTTCCAGTGCGGAATTGGCGACTGCTGCCATTACGCCAATTGAGGCCCCGCCGTAGACAACAGACATTTTGTTTTTCGCAAGTAGGCGACCAAAGCTTTGCGCTTGTTCCATATATCCGCCACCTTCACGACCTGATGCTGACCCGCAAAACACACAAATATTCTTCATACGACCTCTCTCCATTTTAATCTTAACTGAGGAGCAATTTTTATCCATTTTTCTATATTTTGCTTTTTTAAACTCAAAGCTTCAGAGCGTCCATCATGGTCTGAAATTTTTTTCGTAAAATAGAAAAGAAATTCCTTATTTCCGGCCTTCCCCGTTATCGGACTCAGACAAGCATTGTGAAACTCAAAGCTTTCCACAGCGGCAGCTGCACAAATATCTTCAAGGCACTCAAATACGACATGTTCATCTTTTACGATTCCATTCTTACCTAAAAAATTGCGCCCGACCTCAAATTGGGGTTTCACTAAAGCAATCAAAACACCACTGTTTTTGTTACCAAAAAGTGATGCAATTGCTCTAAGACAAAGCTTTAAAGAAATAAAAGAGAGATCACAAACAACAAAATCGACGTCTTCTTGAAGCTTGGTATTTTCTGGAAAATCACGAATATTTGTTTTTTCTAAATTAACAACTCTTTCATCTTGTTTTAGAGAGACATCTAGCTGGTCTTGTCCAACATCAATAGCATAAACTTTTTTCGCTCCCCCCTCTAAAAGAACTTGGGTAAACCCTCCGGTTGAAGCTCCCACATCTGCAGCGACGAGAGAATCAAAACTTAAATCAAAATATTTTTGTGCCTCAACTAATTTAAAGGCCCCGCGCCCAACATAGATTTGAGCCGCTTCCAAACGTAACATGTTTAAGTCTGTAATTTTTTGTGAAGACTTTTCGACTAATTGCTCACCATAATAAACGCAACCTCTTTCTATTAATTGACTCGACTGCGATCTCGTTGGTGAAAGCCCGGCTTCAACTAATGCTTTGTCTGCCCTCATTATTCGATATCTACCTGAACTTGAATTTCAACCCTTCTTCCTTCACCCAAAAGGTTTAGCACTTCTTTTGATTCTCCGATTTTAACAATGTCATTATCGGGTTCTAGAGCTTGAATCAATCTGTTTTGGTAATCAAAGACTTCTCCATTGAGCTTAATATGTGCTGATGGCCCTTGAGTCTCTTCCAATTTGATAAACTTCGGAAAGAAGCTAAAACTTACACCCTCTTGCATTTTGAGAAGTATTTTTTTACCTTCAAACGCTTGCTCAATTGAGTGCAACTCACTTCGCAAAACCATATTTTCCCCAGTTCCAAGTTCATAAACAATTGAAACTGAAAAATTAATAATGGCATAGGCCGAGAAGCTCCACAAGAAACAGAATAATGTGGCCAGTTTTTTCAATCCTTACTCCACTTAATATTGCGAAAAATCCACGCTGCCATCAAAGCACCGGCGGATATCTCCAGAAAAAAAGAAATTCCCTGCTCTTAATTCTACTCGAAGCTCTCCTCCTGGGCTAGAGAATGTCCATAATGAATGTTTTGGGCCTTCGTGGTGTAAATGTCTCGCGACAGCAACAACCCCCGTCCCACAGGCCAAGGTTTCAGCATCTACCCCCCTTTCAAAAGTTCGAATCTTGAAAGTATTACTAAGGCCATCGGAAAGCTGATAAAAATTGATATTTGTCCCCTCGGGAAAGCGCTTATCAAATCTAACCTTCCTTGCAATTTCCATTAATTGAGGACGCTCAATATCCTCCAGCTCAAACATACAATGAGGAACACCGGTATCTGCGAAACCATAATTAAGAGCATTAAGTTCATCAGCAAAATCGGCTAAATCAAAACGCGCATAGTCTGAAAATTCAGACATCAAAAGTTCAACTTTGCCAGCTTGAATAATTGCACGATACTTTGCATTTTTTGTTTGAAAATAAAAATCAGACTTCGAACAAGAGTCTGCTAGCTGATCGAACTGGTTTAAACTTTTTGCGTAGTCCGCCAAGGCGCGAGCACCATTGCCACACATCCCAACTTCATGGCCGTCACTATTGAGATAACGCATTTGATATAAACAATCATCGAGGGAAGAGTTTTTAAACAGAAGAACCCCATCGGCGCCAATCCCCCAGTTTCGATGGCAAAGGTTAGACCAGGTTTTTGACGAAATCCCTTCAAGAGAATTATCTCGGTCATCAAAAATAATAAAATCATTACCGTTTGCAGAATATTTGCTAAAGACTCGCTGCAAAACAGACTCCCTTCATAAAATTTTATTCCCTGACATAAAAGTCAGATTGCCAATTTTCATTTGGAGTTATACCATCATTAGGTTAAAAACCTCAAAATTTCTTATTAGGGGACATTAGCTCAGTTGGTTAGAGCAGTCGGCTCATAACCGATCGGTCGCAGGTTCGAGTCCTGCATGTCCCACCAGATACAAAAAATTCGGACTATTTACCATGGAGCTTTTATCTGGGATAAATAGTCCGAATTTCTTAAGTATAAGACTCTACCAAACCGATATGAAACTTACATATGAACTCTGTTATTAAACTGACACTCCTATGCCTTATTATATTTACCTCATCTCAAGGAAAGGCCGACGATATTAAGCTGCATAAGCAAAAAATGCACAACTGGCTAACAGGCCAAATCGTTAATCTGGATCAAAACTCCTCACTGATAACTAGCTATACTGGAGGTAAAAGGAGCTTCACTTACGACCAAGCCCTTGCCACAATCTATTTCTCAAGAAGTGGTTACTTTGATAAAGCTGCAAAACTATTAAAAGGCTTCGAAAAGATTCAACTTGATGATGGAAGCTGGTATTTCTCTTACTACTTGGATGGTACAAGCCCTTACCCCGAAAATGGTGACTATCGCCCAAATGGGGCGATAGCTTGGATGATTCTGGCCATAATCACCTATGAGATATATTCACAAGATATACAGTTTCGCCAATCTTGGGTTAAAGGATTAAGCTATCTGAAAAAACAGATAACAAAATTCAAACTGAATAACGATGCTAAAAAAGTTTATGCTCTTCCTTTTTCATCGGTTAATTATGAGAATACCGCCTGGGACCAGACAAATATTACTCCACTTGAACATGCAGTAGATGCCTTAAGTGCATTCCGCGCGGCCCAAAAGATTCAAAAAAATCAAAAGTGGAAAACAGCACAAGAGCAACTTGAAAGGTTTTCACTCGCCTTGTGGGACGAAAGTCGCCAGAAGTTTTGGGGAGGAGCAAAAATTAGTACAGGAACAATTAATAAAGGCTTTTTTTATTTAGATAATCAAACCTGGACTGCATTAGCATTAGAGCACTTACCTATTAAAAACCTCTCAAAAAAAGCACTCAATACTGCTTGCGAGCAGTTAGTTGTACAAGGAAAATTCGGTGCTGGTTTCTCTGAAGGAAAAAGTTCTACCTCTCACGCAAAGTTTGTTTGGTCTGAAGGAAGTGCTGGAAAAGCACTCACTCTTAAAAGGTTAGACTATGAGTGCGAAAAAATATCACACGAGGAAATTATTCAAACTTTACTTAATATGCAAACAAAGCAAGGTGGTATTTACTATATCGACAGACTTGGAGTTGATTCTTTTGCCCATAAACCTAGTGTTGCCGGCACGGTATGGACTCTTTTTGCAATAAAAAATATCAACCCCTTCTCTCCTTGAAGATAAGGGAGAATTGAGTTGCACCGCGACTAATTTAGGTCATGTTTCCCTCAACTTCTCTCTTCAATGAATAAGAGGGATGACTTCTCGACTTTTATCATTCACTCACTTAAATTAACGTGGTCTCATTTAGTTGAAAGGCCACTTCCAAGTTTTGAAAGAGAAAAAATGTCTGAGCTAAAAGAACTATTTAAACTTACAGGCCCCATTTTCGTCGCTCAAATTACACATATTCTCATGAGCGTAGTTGACACTCTCATGTCTGGCCGGGCGGGAGAAATTGACCTAGCGGCCGTAGCAGTAGGCTCCTCTATTTGGACTCCCATCACACTCTTTATTTTTGGTTTTGCTATTGCCATTGCGCCCGTCATCTCGCAAGCTTTTGGCGCCCGAAAATATCAGCCGATTCCCCATTATTTTCATCAGGGACTTTATGCCTGCGTACTTGGTGCATTTTTTGTTTATATCCTTATGACCATTGTTCCCTACCTGTTAGTTATCTTAAATTTAGAAAAAGATTTTTTAG
>SKIL01000086.1 GCA_007116425.1 Bacteriovoracaceae bacterium
CATTGGACAAGTTCTAAGCCAAGAAAGTGCTTGTATCTAATTTTCTTGGGGTGCTTTTAAAGCACCCCCCCTTTTACCTATTTTCACTTTTCATCCTTCTCTCTTTCGGGGCAGCTCTCTCGCACGCCACTGATGAAATTGAAAGTGAGCTATATCGCCCAAATTTAAAAGAATTATCAGAAAAAGCTCAGTGGTTAAATCTCATTCATTACCAAAAAAGTTTCTTGAGAGGTCACAAAAGCCTTGCTCAGGGAGAAAATTTCTTTTTTTCAAAAAATGGTAAGACTTCACCATTCTCAGAGCTCGAAAAAACCTTACAAGCGTTCATTCACGAAATCAGTGCCATTCACAACGACAGCTCAATATGCCGATTCCCAGCAAGATTTCTATACTTATCAAAACATATTCCTTACCTTAAAGAAAGACGATATCAGCTTCAAAAATGCTCTGAGTTTCAGGCCTTTAAATCCCGTCTAAATGCTGAGGCCGTAGCTCTTGTCTTCTCTTCATATTATATCAATAGTCCGGCCTCGGCCTATGGCCACACTCTCCTTCGCTTTATGAAGTCTCCTGATAAGAGTGGTGAGCAGTATCAGCTTTTAGACTACGCCGTGAACTACTCAGCAAACGTGACAACGACTAATGATTTCCTTTATGCCTTTTATGGCCTAACTGGTTTTTTTCAGGGTGAGTTTGCTGTTATGCCCTACTTCTACAAACTAAGAGAATACAGTGATTATGAATCAAGAGATCTTTGGAGCTATAAATTAGATTTAACAAACGATCAAATCAATATGCTTATCTCGCATATATGGGAAATGAGACAAACTCATTTTAAATACTATTACCTGACCCAAAACTGCTCATATCATATGCTCAGCATCTTAGATGTCGCCAATCCCGAATGGAATCTCGTTCAACGTAACCCATACCTTGTTATTCCGGTTGATACCATCAAAACGATTGTTGAAACCAAAGAGTTGAATTGGGAGCTAAGCTATCACCCTTCAAAATTAAGAGAGGCGATGACAAGAACTGAACTGCTCAAAAAAAATGAACTTAGACTTCTCAAAAAATTCTTAAATAAAGATCAACCAGTTGAAGATATCTTTAACGAGAAATCCTGGCGAGAACTCACTCCGGAGAGCAGGGCAAATGTTTTAGATGCGGCCATTGATATGATTGATTTCAGACACGCACAAGATGTCCTATTTACGCATCAGCAGTGGCATCAAAGAAAGAGTTTAATTCTGCTAAACAGAAGTAGACTTGGAGTTAGCGCCGAACCATTAGTAATAGAAAGGCCTTCAAGTGAAATACCTCACCTCGGGCACGGTTCAAGACGGTTTGGCATTGGCCTAGGCCATGGTTCTGAAAGTGATGAGTATTTAGAGATAAGCTACCGCCTCTCCTACCATGATCTCTACGATCCACCTCAAGGACACTTTCAAAACTCAAGCATTGAAATGGGAAAACTTAATCTGCGTTATTATAACGATGACAATAAGCTAAAAGTAGAAGAATTCACTATTTTAAATGTTCACAATATTCCTCCCTACCAAACACTTTTCTTCTCTCCAAGCTGGAATGTAGGCCTAGGCCTTGAAAGATATCGCCAAGACTCAAGTACTTCTGAGTGCCAAGCATGTGGTGTATTTAAAGCAAACTTTGGAATTGGGGCCAGCTTTCAAATTAAAAAGCTTCACACCTCACTTTTCTTGCAATCAGAGGCGCTATTCTCAAAAAAACTCAATCGCAGAGGCTTTAGATTAGCAACAGGGCCGAAGCTTCACGCCCAATGGCAGTTTGGTGACAAGACAAAAATTGGAATTAAAATGTCGGCACTTAATGCATGGCCATCATCAGAGGAGACGAACTCACTAAAATATCAAATTTCCCCGACCTTTAGACGGGGAATCAGTAGAAACTCTGCCTTTGGTGCTGAAGCGTCCTTTGAAAAATATGAGAACAACGCAACTTTTCTCTACTTTCATTACTTTTAGCAATATTTTACACACCACATTGTACAAAATCTCGATTGGGCGTATTTAAGCTTTATTCTCATTAATTGGAGTATGAAAGATGGCATTACCCCTGATATCACTTACGAAATTTATAACTCTAACCATCATGATTTCAGTTTTGAATTCACCGGCATATGCAAACTCCAGGGCCGCAATTGCCACAAAAACTCACGGCGAGGGACTTCCAAGAACCATTTCAGTCGACTCACGTGCCGAGAAATTTCGTCAGCAATTTAAAAACGAGCAGGGAATTACGTCATATGAGCACTTGGGGCTAACATTTTACCGCGGAAATTCTCAAGGATTGGCCATTGTCAAAACAACGAATCGAACAGAGATGGCCTTTGTTAATATAATGAAAGGTACAGAAGAAATTAAAACCTGGACCAATGGTCAATCTTTTATCAATCGTCTGGCCGAGTATACAGATAAATATGGATGTATTCCAAAGTTCACCAGTGTTTCTCATGGGTGGCGAACAGAAGAAGATATTGGTGAAATCCACGGGCTCTCAGGGGCAAAAGGATATAACGGTATATTCAGTCGGGATGAAAATCGTCCAACAGGTTTCAAAAGATTTGGCTCGAGAACCCTAGATGAGCATTTAAGAGAAGCTGTGGAAGATGGTAGTGTGAAATTTTGCGATACTTGCCTTGCACAGTTTTATGCCTGTAATGTCTCTGTGGAGTTTGCTGATTACTTTGCAGAAATAAGTGGCTGCCAAACTGTTCTTACAACAGGACAGGCCTCCCCTTACTTTCAAGACATGGATACTCCTGAAAACCGAAGGTTGACCCTTTCCGCATTTCACTACTGGCTTGGAACACCTGCCATTTGGGCAGAAAGAGGTAAGAGTGGATGGTATCGAGTCACTCCCCTTAAAGACCATAGAGGGGATATCACTAAATTCGTAAGAGAAAATCTCGGTCCACTTTATATTGCTCTATAGAAAAACTCAGAAGCTTGACATATCAGACCGAGAGCTAAGACTATGGGATATGTTAAACAACTATCCCCTAAAGAAATAAATAGAGAAATAAAGTGAAAATATCTGCTGCAATCATCACATTCAATGAAGAAAAAAATATTCAACGCTGTCTTGACTCACTGGCCAGTGTAGTCGATGAGATTATTGTTATAGATTCATTCTCAAACGATCAAACTGAAGAAATATGTCGAAGGAATAATGTAACCTTTATCCAAAATAAGTTTGAAGGCCATATACAACAAAAGAATTACGCCATCTCCCAGTGTAAGCACGACTATATTTTATCTTTAGATGCTGATGAGGCCCTATCACCAGAGTTAAAGGACTCTATTATTTCTATCAAAAACTCTCTCAGTGAATACGATGCTTATTACTTTAACCGACGAACTCAATATGTTGACCAGTGGATTTATCATTGCGGTTGGTATCCCGATAAAAAAACAAGACTGTTTCATCGCCAAAAGGCAAAATGGGGCGGTCACAATCCACACGACATTATTATCATGCAAGAAGGCAGTAACTTAAAAAAGCTAAACGGAGATCTTCTTCACTACAGTTACAACTCCATTAGTGAGCATATTAACCAAACAAATAAATTCACAACTATCGCGGCCCAGACTCATTTTGACCAAGGTGTTCGATCCTCACGAACAAAAATTATTACACGTGCATTTTCAAAGTTTATTCGTGATTATTTCTTTAAAAAGGGATTTCTCGATGGCCATTACGGTCTCATTATATGCTCAATCAACTCTCTTAGCGCATTTTTAAAATACGCTAAGATATATGAGCTTCAGAAAAACAAGCAAAAAAATAAAATTACTTAATCGACACTTTGTATAATGAAGTCAGCACGGTGGCCATATGGCCCAGAGGGATCTATCTGATCTTGCTCACTGAAGCTATCAGAATGAACTTGAGAAATTGACCTGATATTCTGTGCTCCTCTTTGCAATAGGCGATCCGGAAGTCCCCCACCATAAGCGACATGAAAGTCCCCAACAATAATAACCATAATATCTTCTGAGTACTTTTCACTCCACCTTAAGGTTGTATAGGCCATCGTATCATCCCATAAACTTTGGGCCCAAAAATAATTTTCTAAAAACTCACGCGGAAGATCGTGACCAGAATCATGAGTCATGACTTCAATAAAACGTTCAAAGTAGATCTCACGTCCTCTTTCAAAGTTTGGAGGCAGTAACCTTTTTTGCTCATCCGAAAGTGAGTCAATCCCCCCTCTCGCGATGGCCCCACTTAACTCTCGTGGTGAATTAATTCCAAAAGCTCTTCCGCCATTTAAGCTTGGAAAAAGGATTTTATCTCTGTAAGGTGAAAAATCTCCTCGCCAGTCGACGCCAACTAAAAACTCTTCCTCACTAATTTCTTTATTCAGATAAGCATCCAAAACTTCTTGGTGCTCAAAACTAATGAATTCCATCGCGACATGGACTCTTTGGTTAGGATAGAGTGATTGCAAAATTTTTAAAGCATTGAGGTGATTAGCATGATGGCATAGATTATCATGAATCTCTCCCATCACAATCACTTCACCAGGTTGAACATCCTGAAAAAGTGATTCGAAATCGGCCTTTTCAATCAAGTCTCTTCCATCATACATCTTGATCTGGCAGTCCTTACTTTCTTGAGCAGAGGCCTGAAAATGACTACAACCAATAATTAACGATAGTAAGAACAGTCCCATAAGTTTCATTGTTTGACCTTAAATTGAGTTAAGTAAAAATTATCATTTATTACGAAAGGATAGCTGGATTTGATAGGAAACGGCCAGATAATGCGATTTTTTCTCAATTTTCTTCTAGTTAATGTGTGTAAAATTGGCCACGTCTGAATAAACCATAAAATTTATTCATTAAACGCTTTTTTTATTGAGGTGCGCCAAATGCTGTATTATCGTGGTC
>SKIL01000059.1 GCA_007116425.1 Bacteriovoracaceae bacterium
AAACTCCAGCAGAATTAATTTCTAGAAGCTTTTTACCTGAATTCAAAGTTTTAATAACTGACGTCTCAGGGGAAGAGTCAAGAATTTTTGATCGCCAGTTTTACGTGAATAGTTTTGATTCATCTCAAGATCTAGATGAGGAGGGAATTGTTGATAGTCTTGCTAGGGTTGATTGCTTTAGTGATTTTATGCGCACATATTCTCATTTGCCCAACTTTGGAATCGACCTTTGTGAGTATGCAAGGTCTCAAGCTCCTTCGACTTGTTATCGTAGAATGAAAACTGAGTTTCAAGTTCGAGACCCTGTTGCCATGGTCACTTGCTCCCGAGCACTTAATCACATGCCAGTTGAGTGCTTCGATGCTTCTTCTCGATTAAATACAAGTCAATCTCACCGAGCAATTTTATGTCATCAAGCGACTTCTCTCGCTCCTCTTGAATGTGTTGAAAAAATTCTTGAAGCTGGTGGAAGAAGAGATCAGGAAGAAATCTATCGAGTATGCTCGAGAGCACAAGACCTTAGTCCGGCCGAATGCTTTATAGAAATGAGTCAAAACTTTTTAAATTATATGGAGTTTACACTAAGACTTTGTCCGCACTACCGTAGAGGTTAAACTAGACCCGATGTGCTTAATAGGGTCTAGTTTTAAAATTTTTACTAGTTAAGAGAATAGTTGACGTAAAGGCGAAAACTTTTATCTTTCGTTCGCCTAATTGTACAGTTCCCTCGATCTTTTTCATTGATCAGAAACTCGTAGTAATCAGGCAATGTGTCGGAAACTTCAAGAATTGATTTACCTTCGTGCTCTCCAAAATCGACAAAGACTCTATCTTCCTCGATAATTCCTGTGAGAGGACTTACTTCCTGTTGCGCCATGATTCCCTCCTTAGAATAATTGGCCAAGTAAGATTGCAATACTTGCAAAAACTTAGGTTTCTTTTATTGTTTCAAATTTCATAACTGTTTGAAAAGAAAAAAAAGTTTAAATTATTCTGACAACAGCAACCAAACTGCTCGGTTAAACTGATTCCTTAAATGACTTAAAATAATTAACCATGTATCTAAACTCATGAGCATATTCATCTGAAACAAGAACCCTTACAAAGTCTAAAGCGTCAAATAAGTTTGTGGCCTCTCTATATGGTCTACCTGTGATCATCGCAGCAATAATATCCATACAGTTCACAAGGACTGTTTCTGTTCCTGTTATAAATTGTGCTGATGGGGCGGGGTCGGTAAGAAGTTCTTTTTGAAGCAGTGAAAATGTATGATGATTCTCAATAATTTTTATGTGATTTGGCCCAAGCGAAATTCTCCCATTTAGTATTTTAATCGACTCTAGGGGATGGTTGTTAAAAATCTGTTTTTCTTTTTGACTAAGATCTTTTTGGTTGTACTTTTCGACCGGGATTGCAGACATTCCAATATCTTTAAAATAGCTTGTGATGAAGAGTAATTCTATTTCTCTATCACTATACATCTTTGAAATTTTTAATACTCCCGTTAGAAATAGCGAAGAGATCATAGGTTGAGCAAAGATAAAGTGATGTTTTTGCTTAATGTATTCGTTATAGAGTTTTTCATGAAGTCCAATGTTTTGAATCAGAAAAACTGCCAGATTTTTAATGCTTTGGGCCTGCAGGTTTAGAATGTCGTCATTGGTCGGGTCTTGGTATAAGAACTCCATATGAATGGTCAAGAGGTTCATTTGAAGTTTGGCATTTTTTAGAGGGTCACCAATAGATAGAGATCTTGTAATGCGTCTGAGATTTTCTTGTTGAGCTGAAATAAGCTTGTGTGCTTCATCGGTATAAATAAAAATTTTTATTTGTCCCTCTGCAATGAGCTCTCGAATAATTTCTCTGTTGAGTACTGTGTTTGCTTTTATAATCTTGGTGAACATATTGTTTTTTAGTCCATAAATATCTGCTGGTGCTTTATCTAGGAATAGAAGTTGTCTCACTGAAAAAGGAGACAACTTAAAGGCCATGTGACTTTTTTCGATAACTTTGAATGCATCCATGAACTATATATCCAAAAAAATATTTGAGATTCCACTTATTTTAACATTAATTGATGTGTGACTCTATTAGATAAAACCTGACCAAAAAGTGCAGTCAAAGTAAGGTGTTTAGACCTTGAAAGAGTTTTTGTTTAGGTTTACTGCCAGTATATATTTGCAACTTTCAAGTAAGAGACCATTTTTTTGCTTTTGAATATACCATTGAGATATGAACACTAAGCTCTTAATTATATTCACTTTGTAACCTCAGTTCTCAATGAAGCGATTGTGGTAAGCGGTTGTGTTTGCCGTCAGTTTGAGTTTTGATCATAATTCAATGGCCGTCTATTTATTGAGATATGAGATAAAAGGTTAATTATGAAAAAGCTCACCCCTTCGGTTAATCCATCGTGTGACACCAGGCCGTTCGACCTGATTGAATATCTAGAGTTTTCACCATTTGAAAGCTCTCTATTTTTAACTCCAAATCGCATTCTCTCTTTTCATTGGTCAAACTGGGAAAAGACATGTGAGTTTTTTAGAGATCGAATGGAAAATTGTGAAATCACTCAAAGTCGATTAGAGGCACTTAATTTAGAATTAGATGACCTCAGAAGATGGAAGGTGTGGCTTAAAAGTAAAAGTAAAATGATTTCAGCTTCTCTCTATAATTTATATGAAGCATATCTTGATCCGAGGTTGAGAAGTACATGGTTTGATCGTAAGGAAGAAGTTTTAGTTTCCCTCCATAATGAATCGGGTCCATATATAACATTGAGTTCAATGCGTTGGATAGATAAAGAAATTTACGCATTATTTGTTCAACGAAAAATCTTGACTGATTTTGTGAAGACAAGAAAGTTTAGGCTTAATACAGAGCTCCCTGTGAGAGTATATTTTGATGATCAAACTGTCACAAATGTTAGCATGTGTATGCACCAAATATCTGGAGATGGAATGCTGATTAGGATTGATAATGTGAAGGATTTAAATCGCTTTGTTTTTTCTCAAAGTGTCTGTTTAGAGTTTAATACGATAGCTTTTGAGAAGTCGTTTGAAAGAGATGCAAAAGCTATAATTAATGCCTTTTCTCGTGTTGAGTTGAATGACTTTCGCTCTTCATCCTTAGTTAAGGTACGGCTGAATAAAGAAGTTCTGAAAAAGTATAATAATACGCAAAATTTAAAAACGAGTGATGGTAAAAATTATTTTATTTTTGCGAAGTTCGATGATTTTGAGTCGCTCTCACCTCATAAAAAAGATATTTTTACCAAGATTAAAGGAGTTGTTGATCTTCTTGAGGATCATTTTCAATCAGAATTGCAAAAAAATGCCGCCTAATTAATATTAAAAACTACATTGCACCGATGGGTTCAAGAAAGCATGGAAGTTTTTTGGTAACAACAATTTCTTCTGGCCCCATTTGACATTGATAGGCGAGTATTTCAACGCCTTTATCTTGTGCCTCTAGGACCAACTCAGAATACCTTTTATCAATACTCCAAGCAGGTCTAAAGTGGTCGACATCTTGCCGTTGAACGATATACAGCATAACTGCACGGTGACCTTGCTTTTTTAGATCAATTAATTCTTCTAAGTGTTTTTGTCCTCTTTCTGAAATAGCATCAGGAAAAAGGGCCGCGTTATTTTCGCCAATTAGAGTTACATTTTTAACTTCCACATAGCATTTTTCATCACTTTGTGACTTCGATAGGAAGAGATCTATTCGACTTTTGCCGACTTTCACTTCTGGCCTTATTTTGTCGTAATCAGAAAGTTCTTTGATCACGCCTTTTGAGATGGCCTCATATGCAAGACGGTTTGGAAGGTTTGTATTAACTCCAATCCAAGTTTTTCCATTATGGGTGAGCTCGAGTCCGTATTTAAGTTTTCTTTTTGGGTTATCGTGGTGGCTGACTATGACTTTCCATCCCGGCTCCCAACAGGTTTTCATGCTGCCAGTGTTTGGTGTGTGAGCAGTTATGGTTTCACCACTTTTTAGCTCAATATCAGCTAAAAATCTTTTGTAGCGCTTCAGAATTTTCCCTTCATAGAGTGGAGAAGTATATTTCATTATTTGCCCCTTTAGATTGCGGATTATGACTTGGTCATATGATCTAGTCAATTGATAAGAAATTGACATTCTTCATCATATCTTTGAAGATTTAATGAGACTCACATCAACTTCTCCAGACTAAGGACGGCCTTATGAGGAATCTTCACAAATCTTTTCTCTCCATAGTTACTATCTTCTTTTTTCTGATTGTGACTGGCTGTAGTAGTATTGAGCGCAGTCATAATAATAGAGGCATTGATATAAAGATCGACGCGCCAATGCATGCTCAAATTGATGTAGACCTTTCGACTGAACTTACGGGTTATGCTTATGGCGGATACCTATTTAATGTTTTCAAAATTAGCGGTGACAAACGCTATGCTCCAGGTATGGATTATCCCAATAAGAAGACTGGAATCTTTGCGTATATGAGCCGAGTTGAAAAAGTTAAGGCCGCAGCGGCTTATAATGCAATTAGGCAATCAAATGCAGATGTTTTAATTTCTCCACAATACGTTGTGGAGGAAAGCCATTGGAATCCTTTTTGGAAATCAGTTAAGGTTAAGGTGACGGGTTATGCTGGAAAGGTTGTCGCTATTAGAAATCGCAATTAATCGCGGGACTAAAGAGGTTAGATAGCGTGTTTATATGGTCAAATTCTTCTAACTATTTTTTAGCACCTCGATTCTTTATATGGTGCTTTATTCTCCTTACGCTTAGCTCTCAAAACTCTTTTGCTCAAACGATGGATTTGGATGATAAAATTCTTGGCCGAATCTTAAGTCTCTCAGATACGGGGCGAACAATTCTGGTTAATCGTGGTGAAGAGCACGGACTAAAAGTAGGGCATCATGCACGTTTTTCAACTCCTCAAGATGGATACTTCGCTCGTGCGGTTGTCATTCGTGTTTCTCCTGCACGGTCTGTTTGGTCTGTTTATCGAATCGTTGGTTCTGGAGTATTGGCCGAAAATTTGGTCGCGACAATAAAAATTGCTTCTCCTGTAACTGTGACTGACGATGAAACGAGATCATTAGGTCTTTTGGCCACCGATTATGAAAGAAGAGTTAATGAAACAATTCCCGAGCAACAACGAGATCGGCCTCGTGGAGATATGACCTCTAGAGGGCTTTCAGATCACTTGACGGTAGATGAAGTAGAGATGGGGCGGACGATATATCGAGGTCGAGATTTTTCTCATTTGCGTTCTGATCCACATTTTCAACGAAACCCAGATGTTGATTGGTCTGAACTTGACCGAGGAATTCGTGGAAGAGGTGAGAGAGGTCAAAGACCAGGTGTTGATTACTCCTCACTTGATCAGCATCCTTCTCGGTAAGGCCTAGCGAAACTCTATCTCACTCTTTTTCTTTGAGAACTTGTCGCTCCCCATGTCTTTCCATCTTTAGATATTGCTCCAGATATTGTAATCCACTCCTTGGAAAAAAGACCTGGTGCCAATATTTTTGAAATGTGATCATCTCGACTAGGGTGACGATGAATATGTATAGTATTTTCTCCTTGGGTAAGGTGTCCACGATTAAGCACTGTTAGTTTTCCTAGGTTGCGAAATGTTCTCCAGTTTGATGTCCTATCAACACTCAGGTGAAGATATTTTGGTTTTTGTTTAAGCTTAAAAGATAGCTCTAATGTATCTGCATCCAGCTGAACGAGTTTAAAATTTTCCATTGTGACAGAGTCTTCGGTGTTAATCCTTGGGCCAATTTGATCAAAGTCAATAAGCCTTCGCGCTCTTTCTGTTAGAGTGTCAAGCTCGTCAAAAACAGATCCTCGTCTAGAAATCTGGCCAAAAAGTCTGGGTGCAGAAGCGCTTAAAAAATAAGGAATTTCATTATCGTGAAGTGCTATTCTCACTATGCGAAGATATCTGTGCGCATAATAGCGGGAGTGAAAGAGTTCACTAAAGCCTTTTATGAGTTGTCGTGGGTCTTCTATTGTTTTGAGCTTTTGCCACTGAGAAAAAAAGCGCCTCGCCGAATAAAGATTTCCACCTCTTTCAGAGTGAAGATCTAGAACTCCTAGAGGGATATTTAAAATCGAGGCATAACTGTTTTGTAGGAAGTATTGAAGTCTTGAAGGGGTGCTGTCCCAAACACCTTGGTGCACTCCAAAAGCAAGCTCAAGTATTGACCACATTTCGTGATCTTCAATATCTAGAAACTTTTCGATGTGTTTTCTATTAAGTCCTAAACGGTAGTAAAAAGAGGTCCTGCCATATGAGGACTCTTCGAGTATTTGATGGCACTCAAGCCCCATAGGTCCACGGAGGTCTCTTCTTCTTGCTGTTGGCCTCCATGGCGATAGTCCTAATTGATCACAATTAATGATAGGGTCAAGCTGGGGTATCGGCGGAAAAAGGTCATCTTGACCTGTGATGAGAGTAACTTCTCGAATATAGCTTCGAAGATCTTTGCCTGAAGTATAATTATCTTCGATTGAACCTTCGAGTCTTAAAGTTATTCCCTTGTCATCTTCATTTAGAAAAACCTCTTCATCCAGTGTGGTCGTAAACTCATATCTCCTGTGAGCGGAGTCTTCCCAAATGGTATCGTGTCCTCGGTCCTGTCTGTTAATTGCCTGAAAGAGGAGTAGTTCAGAGTTATCCCCAAGTGTAATAATGGCATTATTAATTTGTCTGTCATTAGTGTTTGTCCTTTGTGCGATAAGACTGAGTTTCATTTGGTGGCCCGTTCGACGAATGTTTTCATCTTGTTTTCGAGTGAAGACTTTTTCAACTCCACTATTTGGCCTTTTTGATAATTCTTCTGATTGAGCAAGCTGACCCCTAGTCGCCTTAAAATAGGCCTCTAAGGCATCACTATTTTCAAGATTATAGCGATAACCAATATCAAATCTATCTCCATTGGTTTTATCTGTGCTAATTTTAAAGGGAATAACACTTTCGTGAAGTCTTAAAGTGTTTTGGCCTAAGATAACAATGCCATCAAAAATGAGGTGGTCATCAGCATCACCACCAAGTGATACACCATGGCCTGTTAATCTTCTTCGAGTGACCTTTAACAAGGCCTGGTTTTCTTCTTCCTTCAAAATAGATATTTGGAAGTTGCCTCTCAAAAAGGTTCTCACTGATGCTGTGACGGAGTCGATGATGTCAGGGCTTAGGCCCGGAATATTAATTTGATCCCACCCGATGCTTCCACTAAGGACAACGCCACCATTGAGAGAGTACTGACTAATTTCTCCAACATCCATTCTCTGTAGATTTGAATTTGTAAGAGGGATTCTTAAGGGGTGGGTTATGATGTTTAATAAGTTTGAGTATCTTGCCCTTATTAAAGGATTTTCTAGATCAACTCTTAAAACACTTCGAACTCCATCACGAAAACTTGGATTATCGTTACTGTCAGCATAGATAATATCAAAGTCTTGATCCTGCTGATCCTCATCGATATCTTGAATTAGCCTTTGATAGAAACGTTCTTGCTCTCTTAAAGGAGTTAAACTTCTTAATTCATACGATCTAACTTGCCTTATATTTATGGTATCAAGAGAAAGACTTGTACTCAGATTAATTCCCAGTGCTCCTAGAGTGAGTTCACTTGATTCAAGAAGTGGAAAGTTGATATGAAAGGGGAGGAAAAAAAAATCAATCACAGAGTAAGATTCATCGACTGAAAAATTATTAAAAACTCGACGTTTGAATGTCGCGTTGATGCCTAGATTTCCACGATCAAGATCTCTTGAGAATAATTCAGTTTCAATAGTTACGAGTGACTCAAAAATGGAGGCCCTAAATTGCTCTGTCTGATTTTGAACTTCACCGTCAATACTGCCAAATACTTGTCCCATTAGTCTTGTAGGCCAACCTGGGGCAGAGTTATTTGGGTCACTTTCAGCAAACACACTTGCGGAGCAAAGAGTAACGATGAATCCGATAATAATGAGGTTATTCCCTAATAAAGACTTCATAAATAAACTTCCCTTGGCCCTAACTTTACTTATGCCCTATAAGGCGATTTAGGACAAATTTGTTTTCAAAGTCCTTGTAATCTTTACTCTAAATGGGCTAAATTGTGATTTTTATTCAATGTATTGCGCCTTTATGTCGACAAGATGCGTATATTTAAAGGAAATCAATATGGCCGCTAAGTCACTTTCAACTATTGAAATCACTAAGATTCTTTTTGACTGCGGGTGTTTGCAAATTTCTCCCGATAGGCCTTTTACTTATGCCTCGGGTTTAAAAGGTCCGCTTTATTGTGATAACCGTCGACTCTTAAGTTTTCCCAAGCAGAGAGAGGTTATTGCTCAGGCATTTGCCGAGGTTTGGAAGCAAAACGAAATGGGTCAGAGCACTGTCGCTGGAATGGCCACTGCGGGGATTGCCCATGCTGCTTTTTTGGCCAATATATTACAGTTACCAATGGTTTATATTCGCTCAAAGCCTAAATCTCATGGAAAGGGTGAGCAGGTTGAAGGTGCCTACAGGCCTGGAGATGAAGTTGTTCTGGCAGAGGACTTGGTAAACCAGGCAGCGAGTTTAGAGCAAGGGATTGACGGTGCCAGAAAGGCCGAATTGATAGTTAAAAAAGCCTTATGTATTGTTGACTATCAAATGGATGCTGCAAAGGGCCGTTTAGATAAAAATGACGTCGAACTTTTCTCACTAGTTAAGTTTGAGGATATACTTAATTTTGGAGTTGAAAGTGGTAAGATTGACTCGCTGCAGAGAGAGCGGGTTTTGGTCTGGAAAAGCTCTCCTGAAACTTGGATGAAAGCTTGATATTTGTCAGATATTGGGTCATGAGGCATCGATAAGTGGCCAATTTCTTTGTCAAGATATGAGCAAAAGGGTAAGGTGACTTCAGCTCTTAGGAGCTTGGCATACTCTGTCGAGAAGGCCCTTATCATGATAAGATTACGATATTTTTACTTTTAAAGATACAATATGTTCAGTCTTAATAATTATTAAATCATACGCACCGGAGGTTAGTGATGTCCGACTCTGCTAAGTTAAAAATTGGTGACCAGGAAGTGGAGCTTCCAATCATCAAGGGTACTGAGTCTGAAAAAGCGATAGATATTCGCAGTCTAAGGGCCCAAACAGGTTATATTACACTTGATAATGGATTTATGAATACAGGCTCTTGCGAATCTGGAATAACTTTTCTTAATGGAGAGAAGGGAATTTTACGTTATCGAGGGTATCCGATCGAGCAATTAGCTGAGGCCTCAAACTTTGTTGAAGTTTCATGCTTGCTTTTAAATGGAGAGCTCCCCAATAAAGAAGAGTACGATTCATTTAATAAACTTGTAAGCTCTCACTCTAAATTGCCGGCCTCTTTTAATGAGATTTTAGACCGCTTTCCAAAAGATGCTCACCCTATGGGAGTGATGGCATCTGCAACTGCGGCCTTATCTGGTTTTTATCCAGAGCTTTTAAATCCAGAGCTTTCTGCTGATGAGCAAGAGAGAGTCTTTGCTCAGTTAATGGGGCAGCTTAAGACGATTGCAGCGCATTTTTATAGAAGAACTCAGAACCTTGATCCGGTTTCATCTGATCCTTCATTAGGTTATGCTAAAGATTTCCTAAATATGTTGTTTCATGGGCAAGGAAAAGACATTGATGACGATGTCGCTCAGGCCCTCGATGTACTGTTTATGCTTCATGCAGATCATGAGCAAAACTGTTCAACTTCAACTGTAAGAGTTATTGGCTCAAGTCATGCAAATCTTTTTGCGACGATCTCTGGCGGTATTAGTGCCTTGTGGGGACCACTTCACGGTGGAGCGAATCAGGCCGTACTTGAAATGCTGGAAGAAATTAATCAAAATGGTGGAGACCATAAAAAGTATCTTGAAAAGGCCAAAGATAAAAATGATTCATTTCGACTCATGGGCTTTGGACATAGGGTTTATAAGAATTTTGACCCAAGGGCCAAGATCATTAAAAAGGCCTGTGATACTGTTCTTACCAAGCTAAATGTTCAGGATCCTCTCCTCGATATTGCAAAAGGTCTAGAAGAAGAAGCTTTGAAGGATGACTACTTTGTTCAAAGAAATCTTTATCCTAATGTCGATTTCTACTCGGGAATCATTTACAAGGCCCTAGGAATTCCTACGAATATGTTTACAGTTATGTTCGTTCTCGGCCGTCTACCAGGTTGGTTGGCCCAGTGGAAAGAGTTGAGAGATAATCCTGCGAATAAGATTGCTCGACCTCGTCAAATTTATAGTGGTCATACAGAAAGAAACTATAAGTAAGCGAGTGATAGAAATTAGATTCGTTATTCTAAATGGGGGAGCTTTGCTCCCTCTTTTTTTGAGAGGGCATAAAAAAAGGCGATTTAATAATCGCCTTTTAATTGAGCTAGATAAAATAGTTCGAATTACTTTTTTCGCGTCATATATGAGCTACCAAATTTCTTCTTGAACTTCTCAATTCTACCTTCAGTATCAAGTACTTTTTGCTTACCTGTGTAGAAAGGGTGTGAAGCACTAGAGATATCAAGTTTTACAAGTGGGTACTCATTCCCATCTTCCCATTTGATCGTTTGATCATCTGAAACTTTTATCGTTGAACGTGAAAGAAAAGCGAAGTCCGTAGAAACGTCTTTGAAGACAACGTAACGGTATTCTGGATGGATTCCTTGTTTCATAATATAGATCCTTTGTGGCCATTGCTGGTTATACAATAGCAGGTTTAATTTACAAGCTGGGATAACTTCGCGGATTAGTCCTTTTTTGTCAAGCACTTGGAGATTTCTATAGAGATTATTTTAGTGTGCAGCACAGCTCCCGCAACCTGAGCTATCGCTTAAACCATCAGAGTTTAAGCGGTCGATGAAATCCCAGTCTCCGTACTTATTATTGATAGTTTCAAGGGCCTGCTCAAGCTGAGTGAATGAGGCCTGAAAAACTTCTTTAATTTCATAGGCTTGAGCATCCGGAGCGCCTTTGAGGACGGTCACATGATAGCTTAATTGCACATCTTGGTCGCTATTTGGTGAGGCGCCAAGCGTAATTTGGGCCGTCAGATCATCGAGAGTGTAAACAGAATATGTCCAGTTATCAGGGGTAATTTTCATGTTTTTATCGCTTTAGGTAAATAATCGCTAGCCTAGCAATTTTTTATTGCCAGTGCAATCTAACTTTAGTACCTTTTAGCGCCTGATGGTCAATAATTTTGAATCTGCTGGAGGATGTTGTGGCAAAGGGACCTAGAGTAGTAATTACATTAGAATGTACAGAAGCAAGAAAAGAAGGCAAGACTCCTTCTCGTTATACGACAACTAAGAATAAGAAAAAGCATCCAGAGCGTCTTGAGCTTAAGAAATACAATAGCTTCTTAAGAAGACATACTGTTCATCGCGAAATTAAATAATTTAACGTCGTCTGATAATTTCTATACTCACTGAGGCCTCCTCAGTGAGTAATTTTCTCTGCTCGTTTCGATGTTTGTTAACTTCCTTAACTTTCTAAGTTTTTGTTATTCTTCAATATTTAGATTTCAATAAAAGTAAACATAAATTTTTGCTATGAATTGCCCGAAATAACTTAGAATACTGGTTTAATTCCCATTTTACTTTTATCAACTTTGGAGGTTTTGTGGCCTTAAATCTACTTTTGGCAGACCCTGATGAAGAGTGGTGCTTGTCGATGGCCAAATTTTTCTCCGAGCATCTTTACAAAGTTGATTGTGCCTCAAATGGGCGAGATGTTCAAAAACTTCTCTATTCTAAGAAATACTTCTCACTCATTTTAAATTTTGAAATACAAAACCATTCGGCCATGCAAGTTTTGAAGTATGTGGCCACTCATCATAAAAAAATTCGAGCTATCGTCATTCTTGAACGAGAGCATATAAAGGAAGACGAAGAGTTAGAAGAGAAATTAGAAAAAATGGGTGTTGATGAAATCATTATCAAGCCATTTTCTAAGGATGATTTAAAAAGAATTTTAGAGGGGCATCAATCAATCGGTGAATTGATGAACTCTTTACCCAAAAGAAAAGGTCAGTCTAAAGAAGTTGAAGTTGAAGCGAGTGAGTCTGAATATACCAGTGTTTCAATTGCAGATTTTTACTCTTTAGATTCTGTTCTTTTTGATGTCTATGTAAAATTAGGGAGTGGGAAGTTTATCAAGGTTTTACATATGGGGGATGAGTTTAATCGCGAAAGGCTCGATCATTATAAAGATAAAGGTGTAGAGTGTTTGTATTTTCATAAGTCAGATCGAATGAGGTATGTAAAATTCAATAACCACCTCGCAAGTAAGCTGGTTAATAATACTAAAGTAAAAACTCGGAGTAAATTAAAGCTTTTGAGAAATGTCATGGATAAGTTTATTGAAGATTCTTATGACGAAGGGGTAAAGCCAGTTGTTTTAGAGCAAGGCAAGCAGATTTGTGAGAACATCTATACTTTTATTCAAAATAGTAATGACCTCCATAAGCATTTTCAGATGATGCTTGAGTTCGATCCCGATGCATTCGAGCACTCTTATCTTGTAACGCTTTTTTCATCTGCGATGATAAAGCAGTTTGAGTGGGAATCAAAAACGATGATTCAAAATACCGCTTTGGCATGTATGTTCCACGATATAGGCAAGATGAAAGTCGATCGAGAGATTTTAGATAAAAGTAGATCAGATTTAACTGATGAAGAGTTGGAAATATATCAACAACATCCTGTGTTTGGTGTTGATCAGTTAGCTGGCGTAAAGGATATTAACTTTTCGACAAAACAAATTATTCTGCAACATCATGAGGCCTACGACGGGACCGGTTATCCGCACGGTCTAAAGGGTGCAAAGATACTGACATTGGCAAATATTGTGGCTTGTGCTGATAGTTTAATTCATACATGTAAAGAGCATAAGTGTACTCCAGTGAATGCTTTAAAGTTTTTATTAAAAGATGAGAAGAAGGTTAGTAAGTTTAATTCTCAGGTTACAGAAAAGCTGATTCACGTTTTCGTGGATCCTGTTAAGTTAGCTGGACTAAAGAAGACCAAGGCAGAAGACCCAAGGTTAAATACATTGAAGCGGACAGGTTAGATTTAATAAAATAGTTTATTCAGAGGTAATTTCTTAAGATTATCGTAAGTCGTACTTAAAACACTAAGTGTATCTTTGTGCACCACATAGGGGTGCTGTCTATTTGATGCTCTTACAATAAAGCTTTCACCTGGCTCAAGTCTTAAGTCTGGCAGGGCCTGATTGATTACTGCGGATGTTTCATAGAGGACAGGTTCACCTTCAAGGTCCGAAATACTAAAACTGTAATGGGGACGGTTAAAAAGTCTATCAATGGCACTTTCTAATGCCTCCGTCCTTTTGTCTAGTATAAGCTGTGCCCTAATATTTCTCAATTGGACTAAGAACTCACGTACTTTTTGAGTTTCTAAATCTCTTGGATCATTTGAGTTATTTGATGAAAATGAAACCCATTCATTACTTTCTGTTCTACTGATTGAGAGGAGTTGTCGACCTGAGTCTATGGACCCTCTATATATTTGGACTTCTGTAATACTAGTTTCTGGGAGAGAGACAACTCTGGAGTCAACAAAGTCAGAAAGTCCCATTAACTCGATTGGGTTTGATATAGGTTCAATATGATAAATTGCATCCTTGTTGGAGGCAGTAATATATGTTGAGCCATCAATTGGATTGAGTAGACCAATTGAGATATTAAAGGTATCGCTTTCGTATGGAGCTATTTGCTTAGTCGTTGTCATCGTAATTTTTACTAGCGGATTATTTAAAGAAAAATTAGAGAGGTTGATCTGATCTTTTGGGTAAACCCTACGTATTTTAACGTCCTCTAGTGTTGAGATGATTTGCTTAATTGACTCGCTATTTGCCGGAAGTTGTCGCGGGGTTTGCAAAGACCAATTTAATACGGAGTCAGACTCATTTTTAAGGCTAAACTTCCCAAGTCTGTTCTCAACTTTTAAACTTGTTAAATTTTCAAAGTCGTTTGATGTGTATAGGGTACGATACCGGTCTAACTCACTCTGTGTGGCCAGAGGTGATTGAAAGAACTCACTATAAAAACCACTGCCGAGCAAAACAAGGATGAAAAATCCCATAAGACAGCTTGTCATTGTTGATTTATTAAATTTAAATCTTCGCTTCATATAAATTAATTATGTTTCCAAACGGTTAGTTACCCATACTACATCTATCTTAATCTAGTTGCAAAGCGCTTTTAAGTTAATTGAGGTAGGCTTAGAGGTCAAAATCATCTAAGTCATCAAAGTCATCTGATTCATTCGATTTTACCGTTGCCTTATTGAGCACAGGGGCCGCAATCTTGGAAAGGTCTGGTTCTATCGACTGGACAAAGTTTCTTAAGAGCGTTCTCTCTCCTTTGCGTAGGAAGGTAAATTTTGTGGCGATTCGATAAGGGTGTCGGTCTTCACTAATGATCCGACTGTGCATATTAAAACTTCGAGTGAATAAGATATCAGCATTAATAATAAAACGCTTGGGAACCAAAAATTCAATGACAATCGATTGTCCAGAAACAAAACGATGGTTGCTGAAGAAATTCATGCCGTTCATATCTATTTCTGAAAGTATGGCCTGGCCTTTATAAATCTTATTTTGTGAAATAGGGGGTCTTCTTAAGTAAACTGTAGCACTTTGCTTTAATTGGTCTTCTGACTGTTCATCAACCATGGCCTTTGCCATTTCGTCTTCTAGGTTATCTTCAGACTCTTCACTCTCTTCTTCATTGTTTTCTTGATCATTTTCCTCTGTCGGTTCAGATTCTGGATCTTGATCGGCTTCAACCGCCTTCAATTCAGCTCCATCTTTATCAATGATAAGTTCTTTAGGGGAGTATTCTTCTATTAAATCTTCAATACTTGGAACCTCTTCGCCCTGCTTAAGGTTTGCAAGTCTATGCGCAACGACTGCCTCAAGTTCATCCCTGAGGAGCCATATATTAAGCTTAATTTTCTTGATTAAAACGGGATGATTTGTCCCACCGTGAATCATACACTTCACCTTCTTCAAAATTATCTTCTAACATTTTCTCTCAAATACAGCTTTTTTCAAGAGAATCTCTATAATGGAACAAATTACCCAAATTTCGATTTAGGTCTTTTATAAAAAATCATCTCCAAGGAGGGAGAAATATGGTGATTCCTAAAAGTATGATTTTGGCCATGACGGCCACGCTTGGCCTTAGTGCTTTTGCAAAAGACAAGTATGAAACTCCTGAGAGAGTTCCCGGTGAAATGATTGTGAAACTTTCAAGTGATAAGGCCGACCTCGGCTTTTTAAAGTCGCTTGGGGTAATGTCAGTTGAACCAATCGAGGTAAGCTTTGGTAACTTTCAGCTTATCCAATTAAGTGATGATAAAAGTTTTGATTCAACATTAGAGATGCTGAATAATCATCCAGATGTTGAGTACGCTGAACCTAACTTTATTTATCGTTTGATTGAGCCAATCGTTGAAGATGCTGGTCGTCAGTTTGTTGATAAAATTGTCGGTGACTTCCCTTACTCTGACTATATTCCAAATGTTCCTCGTTTTGATGAGCTTTGGGGCCTTCATAATTATGGCCAAGGAACTCCAAGTAATGGAGCTTCAACTCGTGGAGCTGATATCGACGCTCTTAGAGCATGGGCGATCGAAAAAGGATCTCACTCTGTAAAAATTGCAGTAATTGATACTGGTATTGATTATACTCACCCGGATCTGGCCGATAATATGTGGACAGATGAAGACGGTAATTTTGGTTATAATTTTGTAAATAATACTCCAAACCCAATGGATGGTAATGGTCACGGAACTCACTGTGCTGGGACCATTGGAGCACTTCATAATAACCAGCTTGGTGTTGCTGGGGTTATGGCCGACGTGAAGATGGTAGGTGTGAAGTTCCTATCGGATAGTGGTTCTGGTACAACTGCAGACGCTATTCGCTCGGTAGATTATGCAACTAATATTGGTGTAGATATTATGTCAAACTCTTGGGGAGGTGGCGGAAGAAGTCAGGCCCTTAAAGAGGCGATCATAAGAGCGAACGATGAAGGAATTCTTTTTGTTGCCGCTGCTGGAAACAGCTCTGCTAATAATGACTTGAGAGATTCTTTCCCTGCCAACTATGATGTTGATAATGTCATCTCTGTGGCCGCGACAACAGGAACTGATACACTCGCCTCTTTCTCTAGTTATGGACGAACGAAAGTTCATATCGCAGCTCCTGGACATCAAATTCTTTCGACTGTTCAAAATGATAATTATAGAGTTCTCTCTGGAACATCTATGGCGACTCCACATGTTTCTGGTGCACTCGGACTTCTACTTGCACAAGAGGGTCGTCTTCCAGTAGCTGAAGTAAGAGAGAGGCTGGTTGCTACATCTGACCCACTTTCAAGTTTACGTGGAAGAGTGATGAATAACGGCCGTTTGAATGCTTATAATCTTTTGACAGATACTCGTCCCGATCGCAATGAACCAAATCCTGACAAGTGGGAGGTTCATGTTCTTGAAACTCCTTGGGAAAGTGAGCACCCTTACAATAATAATGAGTATGAAGAGCGCGTATTTCATGTTGAAGGTGCAAAGTTTATGCGCTTAAGAGTTACCAAGTTTGATCTTGAGTTTCGCTTTGACTATTTGAGTGTTCTCGATTCAAGTGGGGATGAGGTTGATCGCATTACTGGTCAGGGAGAGGATTATGCTTCTGATTATGTAGAAGGTGATACTATGACTGTAATTTTTAGAACTGACCACTCTGTTACGGGATGGGGATTTTTGATTGAAGAAATTGAAGCTCAGTTTGAGTAGTTTACGATTTTCTTAGAAAACACAGAAAGCCCCACGGAAGTGGGGCTTTTTTTATATATTTATAAAAGCTTAAAAT
>SKIL01000265.1 GCA_007116425.1 Bacteriovoracaceae bacterium
ACGCACTTAAGGCATATGACCGTACGGCCTTTGATCCGAACAAAATAAAACATATAGATAAGTATTGGAACTCTTCGCACCATAGAAGAATTCTAGATATCAATCTAAATAAAAGCAGCCTCTCTAAAGACCTTGCTTTTAAATTGAATAAAGAAATTTTTATCGCTAGTTATTTTTATGATCCAGAAACTGTAAGAAGAAACATTCAAATCAATGAATCAAATTGGAAAAAAGGAGAAGGACTAGACCAATTTGCTAAAACCAAAGAAATAATAAAAAACTACTGTAGGACACTCGCTAATAATTCAAACACTGAGCAGTTGACCGCCAATATAGGAATATAAAAATGAAAGAAAAACCTATAAGTCTTACTCTTTTATTCTATTCGTGCATACTTATAGCTGTATCTTTCCCTTTACAGATTTTTATCACAGAGGGCCATCATCTCAATCAACTCGGGATGGTTTACTCAAAACTCGCTCCGCTTAATATTTTATCTATACTAAGTTTATTCAGCGTTTCCTTAAGCATTATACTTGCCCCAAGTATTCTAAAGCTTACACTCCCAGTATGTACTATGATTATTCTGTTAAACAATCTCAACCTTGCTCTAGCAAGAGAAGAAATGATTCTTCAATCAATCACAGCATCCTTGGGGTTCATACTCTTAATCAGTGTTCTCATTTTTGGAAAGGGATTAAATTCAATCTTAAGGCCAGAACTAAACTGGTGGAGAATACCAAAAAGACTTAGCTTAGACCTTTCATTATGTAAAAAAACATTAGAAAACTCTAAACAGCTAAATGAACTGACGAAACAAATACCAGCAATTTCAACATATAATATTTCAAGAAATGGGATATTTATTCCACTAAATAAAGAAATTGACCATGAAATGATAACGAAACTTAAAAATAAGTCTTTTGAGTTGTCTCTAATCGATGACAATAATCAATTATCGGGCGCACAGTCAAAAAAGAATATTTACAACTTGAAGTTTAAGGTAGTAAGAATTTCAAAAGAGAAAAAGGGAGTTTATCCCCCTGGAATAGGCCTAAAACTAGTAGGCGGAAATATTGCGGACATCCTAAGATGGAAATGGGCCATTTGTTCATTTTCAACAAAAGTCTCACGAAAAAACATAGAATATGATCTGGCCCATAAATAAATTTCGCAAAATTTGATAATAGATGTACTTTAAACTTCTATAAAAGAGAGAAGGAGTTCTTAAGATGTCTCAACAGACCATAAATGATAATGAAATGATAGACATTCTTGTAATCGGAGCAGGCACAGCAGGACTTACTGCTTATAAAACGACGAAAAGAATCGCACCAACAGTGAACATAAAAATCTGTGATCCTGGCCCCTTAGGAACTACTTGTGCCCGCGTTGGATGTATGCCATCTAAATCCTTAATTCAAATAGCAAATAATTGGAATAGTTACAAAAAGCTGAATAACTTAGGTCTCACCTCTGACTCTTCTGGCAAAATTAATATTTCTAAAGTTCTAGAGCATGTCAGAAAGCAGCGTGACAAATTCATTCTTGGGCCTATTGGATTTTTAGAGAAACAGGAAAAAGACGGGTGTTTTATTAGAGGCAAAGCAAGGATTGTCGGTAAAAACCCTGAAGGACAATATGAAGTTGAAATTAGCTTTAATCATACAGAAGCAAAATCCCATATTCGAGCGAAAAAGATCATAATTGCAACAGGTGGAAAGGCATTTATCCCTGAGCAGTGGAATTTACCAAAAGATAAAATTAAATCAACTCATTCAGTTTTAACAACTGAAAACTTTTTTGAACAGAAAGATATTGATCAAAAATTTGCGGTAGTTGGAATGGGTGTTATTGGTCTAGAAATAGGACAGGCCCTAGCAAATCTTGATATTGAGACCTATCTCTTTGGAGACTATTCAAAAATTGCAGGTATTCAAGATCCTATAATTCAAAAACATGCTCATCAAGTTTTTGAAAAACAATCAAATCTAAACATTGTTTCATCAAATGTTCACCTTAAACTTAATGAACAAGGGCAAGTCGAAATAAGCACAGATACACAAGAAGTAACAGAGAAGTTTACTTTCAATCAAGTATTGGTTGCAACGGGAAGACGTCCTAGTATTGCCGACTTAGGTCTCGACAACATCGGCATTGAAACTTCAAATTTTAATAGCTTTAAGGAGCAACTCACTAACAACCTTGAGTACAAAGATACAGGATTGTATTTCTGTGGCGACATCAATGCAACAAACACAATTCTACATGAGGCAAGTGATGAAGGTCATATTGGTGCAATAGATGCCATATCAAAACTTAAAAACGAATCTCTTAAGAAAAACTCAAAACGCAGGACTCCACTTTCGATAGTTTTTAGCTCACCTCAAATTTCAAGTGTGGGAATGACCTACGAAGAAACTCAAAAGAGCTCTGACAAATATATTTATGGATCATCTTCACTCGAGCGACAAGGTCGTGCCATCACCATGCTTGAAAATACTGGTTCGATACGAGTATATGCTGAAAAAGCAACAGGAAAGATCGTCGGAGCTGAAATGATTTGTCCTAAGGCCGAAAATATCGCTCATGAGTTAGCCTGGGCAATCAGGGATCAAAAAACAGTCCATGATATGCTTAAAGGGCCATTCTACCACCCCGTAATTGAAGAGTCGCTCAGAGATGTTTTACGAGACTTGGCAAAGAATCTTACATTGGAACAACACGATCCTTTATTTGACTAGTTCCTTTTCTCTTGGTTAGAAAAAAGATTAGTGCAGGAAGAACAAGCAAGTCACATATCAATGCCAAAGAAATAATAAATGCTGACATAAGGCCAAAAATCATATTTGGCCTTAAGTCGGCAAATAGGAACAGCCCAAAGCATGAAACAAGAATTAATGTTGTCAAAACCAGTGCAAGGCCAGTTGTTGAGATAATTTCAACCATTTGATTTCTGACAGTTTGCAAGCTGGGATTCCTGCCTTGTTCTCGATAAAGCTTTGAATAATGCGATAAAAAATGAATCGTATCATCCACAGCAATCCCTAAAGTCACACTTGCAATAATTGCAGATGCTATATCGATAGGAATAGAAAGAATACTTAAAAGCCCAGCTCCCAGAAGAATAGGAGTAAAGTTGGGAATCAAACTCATAAACCCAACATAAAAAGATGAAAAAACTAGAATCATGAGACAAGTAATGAGTAGAAGCGCTGTCCCCATACTTGTAAAAAAAGTTAAAACAATATGATTATTCATCTGTTGAAAAAGGATTCCTTTACCTGTCACGTACAAATTAAGCCCTAGCTGTTGTGCTTTATCTTGAATTTTTCCAACCATATCAAGAGAGCTTTTAGAGTCTTGATAGGCCCAAAGTACACTCATTCTAAGCAGTCGGTTATCATAGTCAATCCTATTCGTAATATCCATTCCCTGAGGAAGTCCCATTGTATAGAGGAAAAGCTCTTGAGCAATAACGGATTGATCATCATGTATGCGATACTCATCCGGATCACCAGAGTAAAGAGCCTGATTTACCTCTTTTAAAACATCAATAATGGAGATGGCATAATTGACATTATAATCACGCATTAGCCAGTCTGACAGTTGGTCTACCTTATTTAAAAACTGAGGATCTTTAACTCCTTCGGAAACAAGAGAGTCAATAATAATTTCGGGACCCCCCGCCCCATTATAAGCATTTAACACATACTGATTAGACTGAGAAATTGGATCTGAATCTACAAAAAAACGAAATGGGTTAGAGTTAATTTCATTCTTTAAACCGTATATAACCCCAAGAACTGTTAATAGCGCAAATACACTCAGTATTTTCGCACAATGATTTTCAACCCAAGAAACATAACTTTTAACCATACTTACGGGAAGAACTCTATTTTGAAATTTTAAATCTCGCGCCTCCGCCCTCTTATGTCGTCCTACAAAACCAAGTAGAGGAACAACAAGAAGAAAAGAGAAAACCATCGCTAAGAGGACTCCGATACCTGCCATTAAGCCTAAATAAGCAACGGGTTTAATCGTCGAAACAGTTAAACTGAAGAATCCAAATGCGGTAGAAATACTTGTTAAAAAGATTGGCCAAAAATTCTTTTCAAGTGCTTCTTTACTCGCTTTCTCCCAGTCAAAATGTAAATTATATCGATGATAAAAAGTTGAGAGAATATGAACTGAGTCTGCAATCGAGATTGCCATTAAAATGCTCGGCAAAACAAATGTTAAACTATTTACTGTTAAGAATAAGTATCCATTCAATCCAATCGTTGTAATAACCGTCGTTGCGATGACACTCAAAGGAATTAAAACACCGTGAATTGAACGATAAGATAACCAGAGATAGAGCACCATTAGACCCAGAAGAATGGGAGTAATTATAAATATATCTCGAAAAGAAACGGCTTGGTATCTATCACTTAAGTATGGCTGCCCCAATATTTTAAAGTCTATATGACCACTCATGCTCGGATGTTTGTTCTTAAAAGCTTCAATCATTTGAGTTGTTTTTTCGACAATAAGCCGGTTGTCTGGGTCTCTTGAAGGATGGTGGACGAGATGCCCATATATCAAAGCAGATTGCTTATCTGGTGAAAAAAAAGCGTTTGGTAGAACGTTGTGATTGAGTGCATTCTCCTTGAGAGACTCTAAATATGAGTCATCATGAATGAGATCTAAATCAATAAAGGCCTCAGTGATAATTTCGTCATCTTGCCCATAACTCCAATGGTAGTTTGCCATGGACTCAACTCTTCCGACCTCAGGTATTAACCACATTTCTTCAGTCAAAGCCTCAAGGGCCGACAATACAGATGAGTTAAAAATATCATTAAATTGTGACTTCTCAGGCAGATAAAGCAAAACGAGAATTGATTCATCGTTACCAAAAGTTCTTTCAAATTTTTCTAATAC
>SKIL01000176.1 GCA_007116425.1 Bacteriovoracaceae bacterium
TCAAACCACAGGACATTTTGAAAACCTTGCGTAGATACTGACCGAAAACGATCTAAGTTTAAAAGATCAAATACTCTTTTGGCCACATGCATGCAGGGCGAAATTGGCGACAGTCCAAACTCTTCTTCAAAATAACGACCTATAAAAGCATAATGAGTGCAACCCAGGATAATGTGCTTATACTTTTTACCTCGCAAAAAGTACAGTTCACGATTAAGTCTCTCTCTCCATTCTTGATCTACTCCACGGTAAAAGGCCTGTTCAATAAGAGTCGCCAAGTCACGGCAGACATAATGATCAATAAGATTATTGGGATCAAGTTTATGTCTTAACGCCTTGAAACGCTCACTTTGCGACGTGGCCAAAGTTGTAATAACCACGCTCTCTCCTAAGGAGACCTGACCGCCTAAAAGTACAGGCTCACGTGCGAAAGCGTTTAAGTAGGGTTCTATGCCAACAAATGCAAAACCAGGGTATTTAAGTCTCATTGCATCAATCGCAAAGGCCGTCGCCGTGTTGCAAGCAAACACAATAATATCGGAACCTCTCTCCATAAGTAGAGAGACAAGGTACTCGCTTCTTCGCAAGATTTGCTCAGGACTAAGATGCCCATAAGGTGAATACGCGTCATCAGCAATATAGTCCAACTCAATAGGCAAAGAACTATGACGAAACACCTCTCTAACTAGGGTTAAACCACCTACCCCAGAGTCAAAAACGCCAATTTTTACCTTTGACGGAATATTTGAATTTTGAAATTCACTCAAAAAAAGCTCCAACCTATCTACAATCCCATTTCAAACATGTATAAGAGTTCTTTATATTTGAAACCCAAAATAACATCATTTTTAAACTTATGGCACGAATAAAAATCACCATTCCAAAGCAAGGGCCGATATTTGAAACAAATCTTCAAGTCAGGGTTGACGATATTAATTACGGCCAACACCTCTCACATGATCGCTACCTAACCCTGACTCATCAAGCAAGAGTTGAATACCTCAAATCGAGACAGCAAAGTGAGCTTGAGTTCTTATCACATGGGCATGGCCTAATTATGAATGAGGCCGTTATTAATTATCTCAACGAAGCGTACCTCGGAGATCAGCTCCAGTTTAGGTTTTATCTTGGAGATATTTCAAATTTTGGGTTTGAATTGATTGTTGAAATCATAAAAAAAAGTAATGGGAATGTCGAAAAAGTCGCAAACCTAAAGACAACAATGATATATTTCGACTATAAAAATAAAAAACCAATTAAGCTACCAGATAATATTATAGACACTCTTAAATAAATAATAATGAACAAATCTCTTAATAAACTTCTTAATTCAATTCGATCGATATTTGGCCAAACTCCAAAATTCGATAAAAATTCCCAAGGTGCCTTGGAGGAAATGTCTCAATTTATTGCGTCTCTTGAGTTGAGTAAAGTGAATAGATTTCAATATATTATTAATCATCAAAAGCT
This sequence comes from Bacteriovoracaceae bacterium, assembly GCA_007116425.1. GTDB lineage: Bacteria > Bdellovibrionota > Bacteriovoracia > Bacteriovoracales > Bacteriovoracaceae > SKIL01. The sequence goes on from SKIL01000176.1 coordinate 1,471, forward strand.
AATCGAAAGCACTTCTAAAGGCCATTGTGTTCAAATTCAATGGTCTTTACCTAAATCAATAAACACAAAAGAAGTAAACCAAAATGATTTCGATGATTATCAGCTGACTTATGCTCGCTCAAATTTTTCTCTCGATAGGCCGCAAGTGTTTTTTATTGAGGCCGTAAAAAATCAAAAAATCCTCTTTAAAACAAATATAGAGCTCAACAGTGCTGAATCTAAAGAACTCGTACTAAACATGACATCCCTTCTAGATGAAATGAATAAATATGCTCTTGAGCAATTAATACTTGTCAGTCGCCCAGTTGAGCTTGAAAAGTCAAAAGATCTCTTTAGGATCGAGAATGAAACGCGAGCGCTTGAATGGATAAGAGTAAGTCTTGAAGTTCTAGACAAATCATTTGGTCATATTGAATTAGGTCGAAAAAATTCCCCCACAAGCTCAAAAGGTTCAGAAGAACTTATCGTCAACGGCCAACTTGCCTTTGAAAGAGAGAGTGATGGTGATGTACAGCTAACCTATTGCCCAATGAACCTTATCTTCTCCATTCGAGTAGAAGGTGCAGGAACGCCTTCCCCTATGTCTGTCACGGCAATAAACTTGGCCAAGAAAGGTAAGAATACCTCTACCCAAAACACAAGTGCACGCCATATTGATCTCGAAGCATTTTTTGCAACTCATACGGCGGCCGTTATTGAGTTGGTGGCCAAATCAATGGCCAGGTCTATCCAAACAAATCATCCAGAATAAGTGCAACCACCACATAAATCATTGATTTTACTAAGCTTTACAAAGAGTATACAAATCTAGGGCAATACTTGTAAGAATTACACCCCACTTCAACTCGGCGCGTAAAGAAGATAGAATAGCAAAAATTTTATTCTAACTAAGGAGTCCTAAGTGGCAACGTCAAATAAGAGTATTAAAAACAAGTATATTGTTCCTGCCGTTATGATCGCACTTATTGGAGGCTCACCTATGAGTCTAACGAGTGCTTCTGCTAATGACCAGGATCTACTTGGTGATAATTTTAATATCTCTATAGATGGCGAAGTTAATTTTGGTGGCCTTATTGACAGAGAAGGAGAAATTAATTCTCATTTTGGAGGCTCTTTTGTTTCACTGAGCGTCGAGTGGAGAAATAAAGTTCGCGCTGTCGTGACCGCAAAACTTGATACTCTGTTTGCTGAAAATGATATTGAATTTAATGATAATTTTAGTATCGGTGAATTTATAAAAGAGGCCTATATCGAAATTCGCGAAGTAGGCGGAACTCCAGTTGCCGTAGTCGTCGGGAAACAACCCATCCCCTTTGCTCAAGGTGTTGAGGCCATGCCTTTTTACGACAATAATCCACTTCAAGACCTACAGGAAATTAAGGAAGTTTATGGCGTTACGGTCAATTTGACAGAAGGGCTCTTTGGCCTTTTCGACCAGGCAGAAGTTTCTGCATTTGAAACTGATGGTGGAGATCTCTCTCTGGGAAGAATTGATGGAGTCTCAATAAGACTTTCAAGACTCATCACAGAGAACTGGCTCCTTACACTATCTCATGCATCACTGGGAAATCAACATCTTGATACCGGACATGAGAACAGAACTAGTATTGGTTTAATAGGTCAATCTAGCGATGGTGTACTTGTTGGTTGGGTTGAAGGTATGTACATTTCCAATAATCCAAAATATCTCGAATCAAACTACGGAATTACAGCAGGTGCCATGATGAGAGTACATCGATCCACAGACGTGATTGTCGAGTATTCGTGGATTGAAAAAGAATTACAAGAAATTGGGCTTGGAGTAAGAACGGCCTTGACTCGAAATTTTTCGCTTGGTGCCGAAGTAAGATACCAAATAAATCAGAGTTCAAGAAACGACATTATCACAGGTATTGTCCTCACCTATACGTTTGGTAATACTCCATACTCACATAACTACGACTACTTATTTGGCGAGCAAGACGACTTTAGTGACTTCTATAACTAGTCTTAATGCGAATTTTAAAAGGGTCTAACTAAAGTAACAAAGTGTATTTTTAATGAGTATTAGAACTATTGAAAAAAGAAGCATTCACCTAGCAAGAATCGCCTTAATCATAAGCGCTATTTTCACGTCACCATTAATAAGTGCTCAAAGCACGAGGCTCAATCTTTCAATACCAGAAAGCTTTAACTCATCTAGGTTTGAAACTCATGCTGAAAACTTTACGATTGACTCTATTTGGATTGCAGGAAAAGTAGGACAGAATATTATTAGCAGTTATGACGTCATTAAGCATATCGAGTACAGCATATTAACAGAGCGCCAAAAAATATCTTTATTCAAAGAGGCCAACTCAAACTTTGATAAGTATCAAAGACTTATCAAGAAGAGGGCCTTAGATAATGACGCAAGACTCTTCAATTTTGCCTTGGCCCAAATCATGCGTACTCAAATTCTCCAAAACGATGCGTTTAGATATATTCGAGAGCAAAATTTTACCGCCCGTAACAACAGACCGAATGCAGTGACAAGATTTTTAACAAGTGGGAATAATAGCAATGAGACTAAGGCGAAGACGACCTTTAGATTTCAAACAACCGTTCGCCAATTTAACGAAGCAGTGTCAAACAATGAGAGTCGATTCCTTCAAAAGTCTCTTGATCAAGGACTTGGAATTGTTAGAGCTCGAGAAATTTTTGGCCAAGAACTAAAAAATCAAGGTTTCCCTCATCGTTTTAGTGAAAGTGCTTCAGAAGTTTATTGGAGATGGTATAAGTCAGCAGAAAAAAGAATTAAATTTGAGCTCCTTGAAAATGAAATTGCTAGATGGGAAAGGTATAAGGCGACAAAAAGAGATCAAGACCTCTTTTTAAGGCCTGGTTCATCATTTGATTTTTACAGAGACCTCAAAAGTAAAATTGAAAGAGAGCTACATGGCCAAAAAATGAACGCAGAGCAATTAGAGCAATATCTGACTCAAAACTCTGAAGTTCTTTTGGTCTTACAAGACGCTCAAGCGATTGGCCCTCAAACGATGAGCATGAAAAGGTTGTCACAAATCGCAACAGAAACAAATCATCATTTTTATAATTTTGAAGATCTAAAAAACGAGCTTGTCTATGACTTTAAGAATAGAAGTCAGGGCCTTACAAACGAAGTCTTAAGATATGAGCAAACAGGAAAAGTTCTTTTTCAACGCCATGGTTCTTCAAAAAGACTTCGCGAGCTGGCAAGGAAGTATGATCTCAGCACAAATGATAGTGATTTAATGCTATCTCGATTGTATGCGATTGCTGAAATCACAAAAGAAGTGAAAAAAAAAAAAAAAAGGCTCATTCAAGAAATTCTTGAAAATGAAATCGAAGATATAAAAAAAGAAATCTTAGACAATTTAAA
>SKIL01000232.1 GCA_007116425.1 Bacteriovoracaceae bacterium
GAGGCCAGTTCATTTCTGGTGATCTTAAGAAGCTCTCTAGAGCGCCTTAAGGCCTTGGCGTGAGAGAGGTTAGACTTTTGTTTAAGCGTTGTAGTAGGCATTTTTTATTACTCCTTATTTAAGTTTCTGCCAGCGTTACGCTCTTCCTTTAAATCTAATAGGTTAACTCCTCAAAATGGGCCTTTTTGAAGCACAAAAAGGCTACGGTAAAATAAGGGCTACGGTCATAGCCAAAAATATAGCCACATATAGCAAACGGGAGAGATGCGGAGAGATTTTTGACTCGTAGTTACAGATGAGGTTTTCAACTAACTCATTGATACCTTGTTAAAATGATTTCAGTAATTTGCTATGAAGGCATAAAAAAAGCCGAAACTGATGTTCGGCTTGCTATAGAAAAATGGTGGACCGAACAGGGATCGAACCTGCGACCTCAACGCTGCCAGCGTCGCGCTCTCCCAACTGAGCTACCGGCCCCCAGATGATTATTATGAGTAATCTAATCTTGTCAGTTGAGATTGGCAATTCTTTTCTTAATAAGGCGTGCGCACAAATATATACTCGTAAACAATTAAATATTTAATCTTGACCTGATAAAATCTCAAATGCTTTAATGTGGTCAGCAAGGACTCAATAGTGCCAGCAAAAATAGAGCAGCAATACCATATCATTCGAAAGTTAACGAACCTGAAAGAGTTTATAAATGGCGATTTTGAGACATTTTTAAGAAAGTCTATCGAGGAAGCTTTTAGCTACTTTAAATGCGACAGAATAAGCTATTGGACTTATCTAAAAGATCACCACTTACTCAAATGCCATTTTTATTATAACGGAACAAATTACACAAATGGTCAAACTTTAAATCTGACCAAGCTGCCTCTTTATCTAGACAGACTAAAGTCAAGACAACTCAATGAAGCCTATCGAAATAAAAAGGATGCTCTAAGTAAGGAGTTGACGCACAACTATCTCGAAGCAGAAAAAGTCGAAGCTCTCCTTGACTACGGAGTCTACGATGCGGAAGAAGTTGTCGGCGTCCTCTCGCTTGAGAGTTATGATATAAAATGGAAATGGGAAATTGAGGAGATTAGTTTTCTCGAGATTTTGTGCAACTTAGCGTCAAATTGCTATATTCTCCAAAAAAGAAAACAAGCAGAAAGTTTACTCTTAAGAAATCAAAAAGAATTGGAAGAAATAAATACAACTTTGAGAAATGTGCTCGATAAAATTGAAGATGAAAAAAAACTGCAAACGAAAAATATCGCCACAAACATAGAGCAAAACATTATTCCCCAAATTGAAAAGATCAGAGCAAAGATTAATGAAGGTGAATACAAGCAATTGATCAACTCCTTGGATAATATTAGCTCGCATTTTTACAGAAAAGTTGCAAAATTTAATTACCACCTTACTCCTGCCGAATTAAGGGTATGCCAGCTAATAAAATCAGGGTTTCAGGGTAAAGAGATCGCTAATTCACTGAATATCTCATACTTTACGGTCGAGACTCACAAAAAGAATATAAGAAAAAAACTTGGGTTAACAGGAAGGCCAGTTAACTTAAAACTGGCCCTCGAAGAGTTAGATCACGAATAAATAATTAGCGGCCGAATCCTGCAAGGCCCTCTGCACCAGCAGATTGAGGGCCTTTAGTCCCAGCTCGTGAGTCGGCCTGAAGCTCTGTCTCACCCTGTGCCATATAGTTTTCCAGCGTCTTCTCCATGTCCTTTAATAAGGCCTCTTTAAGTTCTCTTGAGTCCAAGTTTAAAGTTTCAACGAGAAGCGCCAAAGACTTAACAGGAACGCTGCATAGGCCTCTTTCAATATTACTGATAAACTGGCCGTTTTTATAACCTAATTTGGCCGACAACTCAGTTTGCGAATAGCGTTTTGGATGCTTCAGACGAGCCTCCTTAATAAGTTTTGCAATATTTCCAAAATATCTCATAGCGTCCTCCTTACTTAGGCCCTTTAGAAATTAATTTTTGTTTGGCCACAAATAAGCTTCATTGGCTAAACATTTTTTAGATTATAAAGCTAAAGACAACCTAAAGAAAGCCTAAACACAGGTATATAACAAGTATAAATCAGGTATAAAAAATAACCGAAATCGCCTAAACTCTTAAAATAAGAGATATTTATAAATAAAAGATACGATTAAACTTAGAAATAACGAGTTATATTGAGGAAAAAATACTGATCGTTTTTAAGGGAGTCGAGGCCGGCCCCAACTTGTCGACCCTCCTCAACACCAGAAGCGTTAAACCACTGTAAACCTAGATCTATACCCCACACCTCAGCGAGACGTTGAGAATACTTTAGACCCAAAAGAAATTCCTCACTTCTCTCCAAGTCAAATATTGAAGTCATAAGAATTTCTTTAGAGTTGATATCATTGAAGCTGTAGCGAAGGCCAAAAAATAAGTCATTTTGAAAAATACTAGTTTCTTGTCGCTCTCTTCGATTTAAACCTAACAAAGTTGAATACTCCAAAAGAATATTTAAGTCGTGACCAGAAAACAATCCGTACGTATAATCAAGCCCGAAAGCAATTTCACCATGGTCTTTAGGTCCATTGCTAAACTCTGAATTCTGAACAATTGAATTAGGGGCAATCAAGACCTTTTCATCGCTTTCAGCGTACCAGCGATAAAGTCCTTCAAACTTAAAAACAGTAGGGCCAAAGGCTTTTTGAAGTGAAAGCCCACTCTGTTGTACACGATAAAAGTATGGCCTAATTATATCTGAGTTATCAGGGATAATCCCAACTAAAGGAACCTCAGAAAATTCGTGATATCCTACAATAGGATTAAAGCGGTCAATATGATTTAAATAATGAAACTCAATATCCGCTCCACCAATAAACTGATAAAGTCGCAGACCAAATTGATCAGCACCTCGACTCGACTTTACTCCATCACTTTCAACAACTCGAGCAGAGTAAAGATTAAAACCCGAACCAAACCGATTAGATGATGAAGGCAGACGTGGGCCTTGAAAAGATGGAAAGTAATATAAAGAAAAGTCTCCATCCCAAACATCCATATTGAACTCTACAGTAAGCTCTCCCATTTTTTCGAGCTGCTCAGGAGAACTATCAAAGTTTCTCGAATTAATCCGGTCAATCGGATAAAAAGCATCCATAACAGACCAGTTGAAAACCTGATAACCTAGTTTAAGTCCATATTCAAATGCAGAACCGTAGCGATAAGAGAGGTAAGCATCTTCTAGCGTTGCAAAAGATCGTGATTCATCTTTGTGATCGACTCGACCGTATCCACTAAAATTCAAATCAAAATCACCCCAAGATGTTCGAGTTTCTAATCTAGAAAACAACCCAACTCCTGCATCTTCCGTTTCTAAATTGTCATCTTTTAGAAAGTGTCGACTCTCAAATCTCACCTCACCGCGAGAAGTGTGACTCACCTCCTGCTGAAAGAGTGCGCCCACTGCATACGAGGAAGTCGGTAGTAAGAAAAAAAATAATGAAGTGAATATAAACACTACTTTTTGCATCTAATTCAATGCCTGTTGAGTAAAGTCACGCTCTCGCAACTCTTGCCCGAGTTTGCGATCATTCCACCGAAACAATGATTGTTTTTCATTTTGAATATTGAGCATATGAATCTCATTAGAGCGCCAAGTGCTCTTTCCCGTCTTTTCAATCTGATACTGCTTAAAATTGCGAAAAGTTGCAATTTTTAACATCTCTTCGCGACGGTCAAAGTACTCAACTCGAAGCGGTGAGAGTTTTTCTTTTGAAATATACATAATCATTTTACTATAACCCGATCGATCCTTAGGCCTTCTTTCAACTACGTAAACCGCTTCATCTTCAATCTCTGCATCTTTAAGGTATTTAAAGTCATAGCGCTCGACTTCCTGACTTCCTAAATCTTCAAATGAAAACTCACTTCCCATAAAAGAAGACATTCGATTACTAGAGCTTATCCTTCGAACCCGCCTCAAAGCAGGCAAGTAAAGCCATTGATCATCGCTTCCCTCTCGACGTGACCAAGTCAGCATTTTGGTACCTTGCACATCGGCCGGACTCTGAAAAGTCATTAAAGACCTGTCACCATCGCCAGTCACTTCTAGAGTCATTCCCGACATCTCTCTGACTGTTTCAACGCCATAAGCATCAATCAAAACCATCTGCATATCTGAAGTTTCACCTATAAACCCGTCATTAGCTTCTCGCACCTTTAGAGCGATTTCCAATCCTCTCTCTTCTGGCGTTTGACTCTCAGAGTGCACCAAACCTGAAAGGCCTAGAAGCAAGGTGGTAAAAATAGATAAATAAACAGTTTTAAGCATTTTCAAGGCTCCTTTCGTGCCAAAGAATTGATTTTCAAATGACTCTAGGCCAAGTATAATTCTTAACTTACTCCTTTTAAAGGAATACTGTAGAAAGTATAAAATTAATACAACGTCACTTGAAACGACCAAACGGAGGCTTTTATGGCCATTTTTGTAAACCGTATACTCAATATGAAAAGAATCAAAGCGATTGGCTTTGACATGGACTATACCCTAGTGCGTTATCACACCGAAAACTTTGAAAGACTTACTTATCAAAAAGTCCTCGAAAAACTTGTAAAGGTTAAAAAATATCCCAAAGAAATCCTGGGTCAAGAATTTAAATTCAACCAAGTGATTCAAGGACTTGTCATCGACCGCAAACAGGGAAATATATTGAAAGTCAGTCGCTTTGGAAATGTGAAGTATGCCGTCCATGGGACAAGACCTTTAAGCTACTCAGAACAACAGGAGATTTATCGAAGTCGCTTTATCGATCTTAACGATGAAAACATTCAAAGCTTAGATACTTCGTTTTCAATTTCA
>SKIL01000382.1 GCA_007116425.1 Bacteriovoracaceae bacterium
CGAAGAGTTTTATTCAGGCCATGGTCGATAGTTTAGATCAAGGTCTTTTGGTGTTTAACTCTGAGGGGAAATGTTTAGACATTTATACAAAGGCCTGTGAAAATATTTTTGGGAGTACTCCATCAGATAAGATGCTTGCCGACTATTTAGAGCTTGGAGAGAGTGAGATTCAGGCCCTCGATAAGCTTTTACCTATACTTTTTGAAGAGAAGATTCCGTTTGATTCAGCTGTGGGACTTGCTCCGAGTGAGAAAGTTTATGGAAGTATGGATAATGTCGAAAATTCGGAGTTTAAATTTATCGATCTAGACTATCACCCCATGCGTAATGAAGAGGGCAAGCTCTCATACGTGGTTGCTGTGGCAACTGATAAAACACAAGAAGTTCAAGGGCAAAAAGCATTTGAGAAAGAGAAAGCAAAAGTTCAAATGATTTTAAAGATTGTTCAAAATCAAAAGCCATTCATAAACTTTATGAAGACCATCGAGCAAATTTTTGAAAAAATAAAAGAGGAAATTCAAGCAGAAAGTCCATCTGTTGATAATTTTATGTTCCATTTTCACACTCTAAATGGAGGACTTGGAACCTATCAGATTTTTGATATCCAAAAGTTTATCAGGTCGATCGAAGATCAGTTAGGAGAGTTTAAGCGAGGTGAAAAAGAAATCACTCAGCTAAAACGATTTGCGGCCTCTGCATTTGAAGACCTTACAGTTATTTGGGATGGCTTTGTTCGGGAAAATAGTTTCTTGTGGGAGTCGGGACAAGGAGAGGTTTCTCTTTATCCAGATGATATTGAATTTTTAGAACAAATGATCTCCGATAGTAATAATCTCAAAAAGGACTTATCTCAATTCTTGTCAGAGCTTAAAGATAAGGAGCGAGTTGATATTTTATTGACTGGCCACTTCGACTTAGTAGAGCAAATCTCCGAAAAACTAGGAAAGCCTATGCGGCCTTGTCACGTTATTGGCGGTCGAACTCGAATCGATCTTGAGAGATTTGGAGATTTTATCTCGTCGCTTGTTCACGTGTTTAGAAACTCTGTTGACCATGGAATTGAAGACTCTGAAACTCGGAGAGAAAGGCAGAAATCCGCAGAAGGTAAGATTACCATTAAGTCTGAGATTCAGGGCGATCATTGGCATTTCACAGTTGAAGATGATGGTGGAGGAATCAATACAGAAAAAGTCCGTGAAAAGGCGCGAGAGATCATGCCAGATGAAGATGTGGATCAGTTCTCAGACGAGCAAGTAGATTTCCTTATTTTTCACGAGAGCTTTTCAACTCGAGATGAGGTCAGTGAGTTTTCTGGTCGAGGTGTTGGTATGAGTGCCGTCAAACAGGAAGTTGAGTCTCTCGGTGGTGAAATTGAGATCATAAATGAAAGAGGCCGTGGCGCTCAGTTTAACTTCACAATACCTATTTAAGGGCCTTAACTGTAAAACTTTTTGATCACTTCTGTTACTTTATTAATAACAGTCGGGGGATCAAAGGGTTTTATGATGTAATCGTTTCCACCGGCCAATAGAGCGTCCATAATAATATTTTTTTCGTTTTCTGTGCTACAAATGATTATGGGAACATTTTTGTTGTGACCGCCGGCCCTGATTTTTTTTGCCATTTCAATTCCATTGATGTTTGGCATATTAATGTCTGAAATAACAAGGTCAAATTGATCTGAGACAAAGACTTCTAGACCATTTTGTCCATCATAAGCTTCTTTTACATCGCGTATATCTAGTTGGACGAGAATTTTCTTCATATCCTCTCTAAGCTCTTGAAGATCATCTACTAAAAGAACCTTAAGACTTTCAAAGCTTTTCATTCCTAAGCTCCCTTATTTAACTTTTCCTATGCAATCTAAAAATTTTGTCTCTAGTTCTTTTTTATCCCAAGGTTTCACAATATAGTCTGTTGCTCCGGCATTAATCGCATCGAGAATATTGGTTATCTCATCTATTGTGGTACACATGAGAAAGGGTGTGTCTTTAAATTTTGCAATAGTTTTTATTTTTTTTAGAAAATCAAAACCAGTTGCATCTGGAAGATTCCAGTCAGAAATAATCAGGTCAACCTTTTCGGAATTGCAGATTTTAACAGCTTTCCCAACATTTTCAGCTTGGTGAATTGTTCCTTTAAAGCCAATTTCCTGAAGGTCCTTGATGAGATTTGCCATAATGTCTGGCATGTCTTCAAGTATTAAAAGATGAATGTGTTCTGTTTTAGGTGTTGCCATAATTAATTTATCACTCTTCTTTAAATCTATTTCTGTATTCTTCTCGTCTTATCTCAAATAAGCTAGCAAGCTCTCTTTTAATAGTCTGTGTGTTCTCGATATTAAGCTCCTCTATGGGGCGATAGTAAAGAGTAAACCCTGCAAAAATAAGGTTAGGGTCTCGAACTTGTTTCCTATTATTGTCCCAGATATGAGGCCAAAGCCGAACATTATCATAAACATTCTTACTCACTTTTCCAAGATTGTCTCCATCTCTTACGAGGTATGGAAACCCTCTATCCGTTATAAGTCCGGCCACATCTCGGCCCGGTGCCTGGTAGCGAATCTTCATACCTGGAAAAATTGTGTACCGGAAATCAACTCGATCACTATTCAAATAGTACAAGTCTATCCATTTTCGGTAATCACCGTAAATCTTGTAGGCAATGAGCATTAGTGTATCATTTTCCTGAACGACATACTCTCGAAAGCTTTCGGTCGCACTTCTTTGAAGTCCACTTAGAACTTGTTCACTGTAGGCAAGTAGGTTTGTTTCTTCGTAAATATTGGCCGGACCTCCAAGTCCGCGAGGTCGTTTAATTTTTTCGAAAATATCATCATCCAAATCTACAATCATAAAGTCATCATCGTCATCTAGTCCGTAGTCTAGACCATCGTACTGGTTGGGCGCTCTTTGGGCCTCTTGGTTTTGATCACTAAGCCCACAGCCGGTACCAAATAGGGTAGCTAAGAGGAGTGAGAAAGTTAATAAGAAATATTTAATTCGCATGTTTATCACCAAATTATAGGCATATACAGATCTATTCGGATTAATTTTTTTAAACCTTAGTGAAAACGGAAGAGTTTGCCTGTATTTAATACTCTGACACTTTTGCAGCGTTGCGTAAGGTGGTAGGTTCTCGTAAATACGAAACTTTGTAATTGTTAAGGTATTGAAATGGTTGGCCATAAGACTTTGATCACTTACTTTTTAATCTCCTTATTTGTTCTTCACTTCGGTTGGTATGGGCAGTCTCAGGCCGGCGTTATGCCGATAGAGCAAGTCGAAGAGTTGGGCATGGCCAGGTTGGAGCGAATTGCCTCTGAGGCCAATAGCTTTGAAGACTTTCTAAACAATCAATCTCTTCTTAATCGTTACCAAGAGGCGTTGAGTGAGTATTACGGTAAACAAAATCCAGGATTTGATAGTTTTTTTGAAAATCGAATTGAGGACTTGCGTAAACTGGTGCGCAGTACACCGGGATTTGCTGAGCAAGCTTGGGAAAAATTAGACTGGCAAAAGAAAAGTTTTCGAGTTACGTCAAGCATGTCAAGCTCTGGTATTTCCTTAGATGTAAATCAATTCGAGCTTCAAGTGCTTCCAGGTCTAAGGCAAGAGCTAAAGCAAATGGCACGCAGCTCTTTGGAAGAAGTGGGTGACACAAGGACCTTTAGTGAAAGTCGTTTAATTGATGAAGAAACTCTTGCCCGGTATTTTAGAGAAGTTAAAGATGAGCTTGCAGAAATTGGAAACCTTCCTAAGAAACAAAAAGGATTGGCGATTAAGTCCTTGAAGGAAGGAGCTAGAGTTCGGGCCATTCAGGCCTATTTCGCCTATCACTTTTTTGATCTCCCAAATATCTCGGCCATGATTCAAACAGGTGATGCCGACATCATTATGCATGCACTAGATCTTATTCCCAAAATGAATAATTATGCTACAGAGATAATAGATCTTCATTCTCTAGAAGAGGTGCGGGCCTTAGGTGAGTTTCCTGGAATGTTTAATATTTCAAACAATGATCAAATTGATACTTTAACGTTTGTGAGAAAAGCATTTGATCAGGCAAGAGCAGGAAAAAGAGAGTTTGAACTTATTCCCTCTGCTGGAACAGACGATGCCATGATTCGGCAGACAAATTTACAAAAGAAATCATTAATTGAGCGGCTAAATTCAGAAAATAGTTTATTCAAGTTAGAAGTGATGGAACAGCCGCACAATAAAAAAATCATTCTGAAACCTACAGGTGGAAAGAATGGATCACTTTCTCTCGTTTCAATGCCAAGAAGGTTTCACGGAGTTTTTGCTCCCATTAGACATACGGAATGTGTTCGAGATCTCTGTGCAAAATGGGGAGTCTCTCTGATTCGCGATGCTCAGTATTACTTTACTGAAACGAATAATGGGAAAATGAGTGGCTATATTCAAATCCTTCCAGGTAAAGATGATTTAGGTCGAATGTTTGGAGCTGTTGAGGTGATGACTCCATCAAGTTCTGGAGAAGTTGTAGAGCTTGATAAAGAAGCGGTTAGGCTCGCTAAAAAAGCCACTTTTGATCTCATCACCGATGGTCTTTATGATCGAATGCCTACAGATTGGAAAGGACTTGTTATTTCTAATGGGACACAGTCGAATAATGCCTCAGGTAAAAGTGCTGTTTATAGTTCAACTAGCTATATACTAGGTGAAGATGCAGGAGTGAAGCCTGGTCAGCTAAAATTAGTTTTAGATCCTGTGGCCGACTCAATGCCGGGGACTGGGGCGAGTTATTCAAGTGAAAAGTTTATTGGTGATGGGATTAATCGCGATGGACAAGAGCTTAGAATCCTAGCGCCAAAAGA
>SKIL01000024.1 GCA_007116425.1 Bacteriovoracaceae bacterium
CTCTTTAACTCCTGCAGTGATATATCAGGATTTTGCAACTTCAGAGCAGCAGCAACCGCCGAAACAAATGGAGCTGCTTGAGAAGTTCCCCTTCGGGTTTCATGGCCATTTAGCCGTAGATTTCTAGACTCTAAAGATCGCGGAAAAAGAGAAATAATACTCTCACCGGGTGCTAAAATATCAACTTTTGCCCCATAATTCGAGAAGTCAGTCATTTCTCCAGTGTTATCAATTGCCCCAACACAGATGACTCCCTCCATTGAACAAGGGTAAGTGGGTATATTTTTTCGATTATTGCCAGCTGCTACGATAATCGGAATATTGGCCTCGAGAACTCTTTGAACCTCGGCCTCAAAACGCGGAGTTTGAATCGCCTCAGGCCAACCCAAGCTCATATTAATGACATCCGCCCCTTTTTGACGAGCAAAGCTAAGGGCTTCGGCCATAATATCTGAAACAAGTCTTCCGTTATAAACAAAGCCTGTCACGTCTTCGTTTAAAACTTTAAGTGGCATAATTTTTATACCAGATGGTAAAACTCCACGAGATCCACGCTCATCCCAGTTTGAGGTAATGATTCCAGAAACATGGGTGCCATGGCCGGAGTCATCAGTAACATCTAAGTTGCGATCTAAAAAATTATAACCAAAACAATCTTTATCCTCGCAAATCGGATCACTCCAAATTCTTCCTTCGAGTTGTGGATGGTCAACATCGAGACCGCTATCAATCACGGCCACAACAATATCTCTTTGAGCATTTTCGGAAACTCTTTTGGCCAGATCTTCAGACCAATTTATATCGGTTCCGACACGGCCGACTCTCCTTTGGCGAATAAGCTCGCTTTGAGATCGAAGCAGGATTTGGCCATGATTTGATAGTCCCCACTGTCTTTGAAAAAGACCACTACGGACGGTTTGAGATGGAAAACTAAATATCTCCTGATCGGGACTAAATGCCTTAATCAACGACTCTCTATCGACCTCTTCAGAAAAAACAATCGAAGAACTTAGAGAGATAAAAAGAATAGAGGCCAAGAGAGTACATAAATATTTTTGATATAAAAACATTAAAAATCCTCCCTTAGCCATGAACCTTCAAATTCACCAGGAGTGATTCCACTAAGACTTCGGATGTATTCCAAAGGACCATTCCAAAACCTTGAACTAATTCTTCCAATTGTATTGGATTCAATCGGTGAGAGTAAGACTTCATTATTTTCTCGAAGACCGTTAAGTCTGCCATAGACATAAATATTATCCGCCCCAACGACTTCTAAAAAGTCGTCAAAGTCTAATGCCTTCTCTAGCTTCATTGCGAGATTTAACAAACATCGTCCATAATCACGATTTTTAGAGTTCCTTAGATGGCCCTGACAGCGACTATTCTGCTCTCTCAATAAACGGAGGTTTCCACACTCAATAGAATTCCTAAATCTAATATTTCGACAGCGAATATCAAAAGCATTACGACGCGAATATTTGCGCTCAAAGTTCTGAAGTACAGAGTTGTTTAAAAGACTCAGACGTTCAATCCCATCTTCATAGAGGTTAATATTAAGCTCAAGATTATAAAGTCGCATCGAGGCCACATCACGGATGAAGTCGGGGTCAAATATCTCTCGCCCGACCCTTTCATTAAGTTCTAGCATAAATTTAATAATTTTATCGCGAGAAGCTCTCCACCCCTCAAGGTCGTAAGTAATCGCCATAAAAGGCGTACTTAGATCGAATGAATCAAGCTCACTTCGAGATAACTCGCGCTCACCAGATTCAAATGAAGCCGGAACTTCAAGTACAGCATCGAAGCGACCTCTCCGAGTTTGAGAAAGCCCATAAAATGTTTGCCCGGGATTTTGCCATCGATTCGTATCTAGTTGTATACCGGCCATATACTCACCTAAGAAATAATTAACAATATCAATTCCAAAGTCTCGATAATTAACTCCAGACTGCCGAGCTTCAGTTAGACGCATAAAATAGTTTCGGTAATTTTCAGGTGTTTCGATTTCATACAACCCAGATTTCGTTAACCCACGCTTCCTCCAGTGAAAAATTCGCAGCTGAGTTGAGGCATCATTAAAACGATTACTCACCCTAAAAGGCGATTGCTTGTCGGCCAAAAGTTCAGAGCTACCAGAGTTTAAAATTTGATAAACTGCAACTGCTTTTTTGGAAATATCTGGGTTTTCTTCTAAATCTGCCGTAAAGTTCAGTTGATAGGATTCGACTTGATAATTACCACGAGACCTTCGGTACCTCAATTCGAGTACTGGTATATAGTGATCAAGGCGAAAAGAAACATCTAGATTTTTTGCTAGGCCATTATCTACATAGATTTGCAATGTGTTTGCATCCTTACGATAAAGGTGAGTTCGCTTTACCATAGCACCACCAAGACCAGTGCTTACGCTCATGCGACTCAAAGCTGAGTAACTTAAAATACCTGTCCCGCGAACTTCAGGCCCTAATCTTTCAGTAATAATTAAGGACTCTCCCACCCCAAGTTTATCATCTAAATCCTTCGCAAAGGTAAGCAGTCGGTTTTCGACCTCATCACTCGAAAGAGATGAAGTGTCAGAAATATCGCTCATCACTTGCTCTAATTGGCGTTTTAAGTACGGCACATAAATATTTGTATAAGGAGTTTTAAGTGACTCTTTTAAAGTCTTGACTGGTGTTAAGTGGGTAAAGGTCCTTATAAACTGCATATTTGCCCGAAGAGCACCACTGAAGACAGAGTCAATACTATCAAATCCAATATGTGCGCCGAGCTGTGCTCCGTAACCAAACGTATCGGCCATTTGTACAAGATTATCTGTTCCCAAATAGGGACCAACAACGATATCTCGAGAAACAATCAGCTGCCCAGAGAGAAGCGGTGAAACCCATACCCCAATGGGCTGTTTAGAGAACTCTCCAGTCTCAACAAAGTTTTCTAACCCATCTTGAAATTGAGAGAAAAGAAAATCGCCTTTAGCAGAGCTGACATCAAAAAGTGATAGTTCACGGTTAACTCTAAAAATAAGCTCATCAATGGTGGCGCTTTGAACGGCGGCCAATACATTATAGACAACTCCATCAAATGGTGAATCTGGAATCCCATGAGCATACCGAGAGGCATGGCCTTCCCAGTCTTCTTTTTGTAAAACACCATCAATTAAATTTTCACCATAAGAAATAGAAGAATCAAAAGAAAATCTCTCAGCGACTTGAACATAAAGCTCGTTATCAAATTGTTTAAATAAACTTCGTAATCTTGCTAAAACTTTTTCAATTACGACCTTCTCAACCTCTTTAGGAAAAGCTGAAAGTTTAACCGCCTTCTCAATATCCCCTCGTGACATCTGAGAAAGCTTTGAAAGCATCCACATCGCATCATCTAATGTGGTGGAAAAGTCAGCATTTACAAAATGAGGAAGAACGACTTCTCCGTTTTTTTCCTGGCCAACGAACCAGTTAAACTTATTCACACTTTCATCGAGATCAAGAACAGCATAGACAAGAAGAAGTGCTCTCAGTGTTCTCGATGAAAGGTATCCAGGAGGAACGCCAAGGGCCACATTATAATGATCAAATTCACTTGGAATACTAAGGGCCACATCTTGTAAAAGCACTTTATTTTCAAGCCTCTCGACAACCCAGCGTTGTGAGCTCCCCAGTGTTTCACGAGGAACGACACGGGATAAAAAGTCATCCATCTCTTCGCCAGTGTCAAATTCAACCCAAATTCTTTCAAAGTAATGAATGGGCGGAAGTTTATAGCCAAGTAAATCCAAAAAGTGCTTTCTCAGCAAAAGAGTGTGCAGAGTCTTATCCATATACACAGTCATGACTCGGTCAAAGCTAAGTTCAGAGTCAGTGTGATACGCATTAAAACGCAAAAGACCAGAATGAGATTGTATCGTTCCTTGGTAATTTAAGTGTGGAATCTCAAGAGCTGAGTTTTCCTGTAATGTTCTTAAAGTTTGATCAATA
Organism: Bacteriovoracaceae bacterium; assembly: GCA_007116425.1. Lineage (GTDB taxonomy): Bacteria > Bdellovibrionota > Bacteriovoracia > Bacteriovoracales > Bacteriovoracaceae > SKIL01. Next base: position 3,978 of record SKIL01000024.1, read on the forward strand.
CTGGCATAACTTCCAGGACCAGACTGGCCATAAAAAAGATCGTCACCTCCAGGACTGGAAATAGAGTAGTCAGTTAGCTGGAGATGGCCGGAACTTGACCAGATTTCATTTTCTTGGGGATTCAAGCTAGCGAGATCAACTTTATGGCGAATCTGCCAAGCTCGCTCAGAGTTTAAAACCTGACCTTGATACAATAAGTCAGCGGCCGGAAGACCACTTCCATCAAGGGCCACCCCCGTATAAAACTGTGCAAAAAGGGGAGAATGTACAAAAACCACAAGCACTAGTGCTGACAGCTTTACGCCATATAATTTTAAGTATTTAAACATTAAAAAATCCCCATTTTGCGGAGTATAAGATAGATAAACAAAAATCTCGATGCGATTGTAAAAATGAAAGGAAATATTGATCAATTCTCAAAAAAATCCAATATTTGTCTTCTGAGAAAATACATATCTGTCACTCCTCGTAAGTGACCTCCACTCACCACTCTCAAAAAGTTTGGAGAGCAGGCTTTTTTTAAAGCAAACTGATTAGAAGTCGGCACAGAAGTGTCATCACTTGCAATGACCATTGAGATATTAGCAGCTCCTCGATCATGTATTTGCCTACAACTCTTTACCGGATCACGGACAAAGCGACTTTCCAAATAAGTTTCGTACTCCTCAACCGACTCAAGGCCTAGTACCAGCATATGCTTTCTCCTAAAACTCTCAATTCCCGCTACAGATGAATAGGCATATAAACTTGGAAAATCTCCTCCAGCTACGTTTGTCCAAACATTTTTAGTTCTCTTCACAGCAGCAGCCGCAATGATAGATCGAATTCCCCCTTGGCTGGCACCAAGAAAGTGCAGTTTTCCTTTTGCGTTAGTTCGCTTTAAATATTCGGAAAGGATGTATGCACTTTGCTCTATGCGAACATACATCTTCTCCATTTTACAACTCGTCTCAAGGCCAAACTCAGAACTATCTTCTGAAATAACATCCTCTATATTTAAAATTGAAACGCGAAAGCCTCTACGTGCTAAGTATCTGGCCATGGACCTCTCGAGCGCACCCTCTCCATTAATAGTCGGAAATAGGATAATGTCATCAAACTGCTCGGAGCTTTGAAACAGACCTGGCGAATACTGACGAATATCGAGCTGAAATTGGCCAACCCCATCGACAAAAAACTCAAGCTTTTCAACACGTGAAAAATGAATATCACTTCGAGTAATATCTAATATTTTATAATTTGAAATAAGATCTCGATCAGTATCTAGATATAAACATTCGAGATTCTCACTAGCAATTAAGTGAGGAGAAACAAGAGTTAATAAAAGAAGTAATTTTTTAAACTTAATAATCATTCTCATCCTATATCAAAAACATATCCAAAAAAAAGGGACCGTGAAAACGATCCCTTCCTTGTCGAAGTAAAAGTTAATTTCGCTGACTAGAGTTCAAGCCCAAATATCTCAGGAAGAATCTGCTGCTCAAGACTTGAAGCAGTTGTTCCGATTTGCTCAGCTACACGACTGATCACATCCTCTCGATCATTTGAGTCTTGGGTTGCGGCCATCATTTCCTGTAAAGTGACTCCCGAAAGATGCTCGATATCAGAAAGAAGTGCATCTTGATCCGCAAGAGTAATTCCTCCAGACTGATGCATCATCGACTGAACTTTTTGTCCCAAGCTGATCAAAGACATCGAAGCTTCGATTGACAATGAGTACTGGTAAGAGATTGCAGAGGCCTTCTCAAAAAACTGCCTTTGCTCAACTTCGCTTTGCATAAGGCTTACGTCAAACATATCTTCTTCGTCTTCATAAGCATATCCAGAGTTTCTCCCAAAATACAGGTCAGTATAGAAATCATAATCTACAACCTCATAATCATTCCCCCATGGATCACCATTCCAATATCCAGAAGAAAGATCTCGGTCTTCAATATTTCTAAATTCACGAGCGAGAGTTCGTGAATTACTATAATAGTCATAGTAAACAATCGAGCGAATATACTGTAACGATACAGCTTTATATTCTCTATGTTTGGCATCCCAAATAACGAACCAGTCATCTTGACCTGGCATATAACTTCTTTCAGTGTTCCATTGATTTCTGGCCACATAAGAATTTGAAGCTTGAGAGTCAATATTATTAAGCGCGTTCACAAATAAACTGGCCGAAACAACTGAAGAAGTTCGAGGGCCGTAGTTGCTTCCCCCACTTACATTACAACCAGTAGTAATTAATGCTGCAGCAACAAAAAATAGACTTGTAATTCCTGAACGCCAGACTTTGGCCATGATCTCCTCCCAACTTTTATTTAGAACACTCTTAAGTTTGTGTACAAAAGTACACTTTGTTTTCTCTCTCGCATCCATGCTTTGATTTTATTTTTACTATCCAAGATCGGTGCCAAGTTTTCTAAAAAAGCAAATGAAAAAAATCATTACCTTAACGCATTCCTCAAAAAGGCCAACCTGACACCAGTTTTATCTGACACCAATAAGTATGAAATAATTAGTGTCAATTTGAACGGTTTAGCTCGTAAATATTTCGTACTGCTCCACATGATAATTATTTTCCGATCGAATTTGCAAAGATGTATCAAACATATCCTCAAGTGTTTCGATCATATCTAAATCTTCTCCACAAAGTCGCTCTGAAACTTCGGGGTGAGCATAGACAAAAACAGTCTCCGACGGGTTGTTTTTCAATGTCTTCATCAATTCTCGGACAATCTCATAACAAACGGTTATTGTCGACTTTACTTTACCTGTCCCCTCACAGTACGGGCAGGGCTCACACATAATCCGAGTTAATGTATCTCGTGTTCGCTTTCGGGTCATTTCTACGAGTCCTAGACCTGAAATAGGAAGAACATTAGTTTTTGCCCGATCTTTTTTTAAGGCCTCAACAAGCGCCTTATAAACTGCATCGCGATTTTCTTCTTTTTCCATATCGATAAAATCGATAATGATAATTCCTCCACAATTTCTCAAACGCATTTGATAGGCAATCTCTTTAACCGCCTCAAGGTTTGTGCGAAGGATTGTCTCTTCAAGTGTTCGCTTCCCTACAAATTTTCCCGTGTTCACATCAATTGAAACGAGGGCCTCAGTTTGATCAATATTAAGCGAGCCTCCAGACTTGAGATAAACTTTATTTCCAAGCGCACGCTCAATCTCGAGGTCAACTCCAAACTTTTCAAATAGTGGTGTTCCCTCTGAGTAAGAACTCACCTTCCCCTTTAAATTTGGGAGATATTTTGAGATAAATTTATCGACCTCGGCCATATTCTTTTTGTCGTCGACAATTACACGGTCAACATCCTCATCCGTAATGTCACGCAACACTCTCTGAATAAAGCTCAAGTCGTGATAAATCATCTCAGGAGCTTTCTTTTCTTCAACTTTTTTAGTGATATCTTTCCAAATACGCGTCAGCATATCGTAATCGCGTTTGAGAACTTTATAGCTCTGTGCCTCTGCAACAGTTCGAGCAATCACGCCTTTACCTTCAGGGCGAATTGTATCGAGAATTTCTTTTAGGCGCTCTCTTTCAGCCTCATCCTCAATTCTTCGGGAAACTCCGGTGTGCTCAATAAAAGGCATAAAGACCACATGACGGCCGGCCAAAGTGACATGCCTTGTGACTCGAGGACCTTTAGTTGAAATTGGCTCTTTTGCCACCTGGACTAAAATTTGATCGCCTTCCTTTAGAAATGACTCAATTGTACAATCGGGATGGCGCAAACGCATATCGACAGTTTCAGACAGTGTTGAAAGCTCATCTGGAATCACTTGTCCTTGTGGTCCGAGCTTTTGGCGCTCCTCTTGTATCTTACGACTTTTTTCAGCAATCTCACGTTGCTCTTCCAAAGTCGGAAGATAGGCATCATCGACGTATAAAAAGGCGGCCTTTTCGTAACCGATATCGACAAAGGCCGACTGCATTCCAGGGAGAACTCTTAAAACTTTTCCGAGATAAATATTTCCAACAGTTGGTGTGCGATGAGAATTGGTTAGACTACGCTCCATGAGGTAGTCGATAATCTCACCATTTTCCAACAATACGGCCCGGCATTCGTTTAGAGTCTGACTAATAACCAACTCTTTGGGCATGAATGTATCCTTATCAAAAATTTAAAATCATTAAAAATCTGTGACATCGTAGCGAAAAGCAAAGCTCAAGTCTATGGGCAACGCAAATTTAGAGAAGCATTCCAGCAATACTGGCCGTCATTAAGCAAGCTAGAGTTCCACCGATTAGCGACTTGACACCAAGCAGTGCGAGATCTTTTCTTCGGTCTGGTGCTAAAGAACCGATTCCTCCCACCTGAATAGCAATTGAAGCAAAGTTAGCAAAACCACAAAGAGCATAGGTTGAAATAATAACAGCACGCTCCGAAATCTCACCCATCACTTGCTGAAGTCCCATATAAGCAACAAATTCATTCAAAATGAGTTTTTGTCCAAGCAGGTTTCCAACCGCGAGACAGTCATCAATTGGGACCCCCATCATAAAAGCGACAGGAAAAAAGAGAACTCCAAAAACTAGCTCTAAACTCAAGCTATCAAAACCAACGAGGCCACCAAGTCCACCTAAAATACCATTGACCAGAGCAATTAAAGCAATAAAAGCAATGAGCATTCCCCCGACATTAAAAGAAAGCTTCAAACCTTCCGCGGCCCCACTAGCGGCGGCGTCGACTAAATTTACTGTCTCCCGCGGAAGATCGACCTTGATGTCTCCCTTTGTCACCGACTCTCCAGTCTCTGGAACCATCATCTTTGCGACAACAAGTGCGGCCGGAGCAGACATAACCGAAGCGGCCAAAAGGTGGCCGGCATCAATTCCAAAGCCAACATATGCCGCCAAAACTCCACCCGCAACAGTCGCCATTCCGCCGGTCATAAGCGCCATCAATTCAGAGCGAGTCATTTTGGAAATAAAAGGTCGAATAACTAATGGAGCTTCAGTCTGGCCGGCAAAAACATTTGCTGCTGCCGCTAAAGACTCTGCTCCACTTGTTCCCATAATTTTAACCATGATCTTAGCTGCAATCTTAATTAAAATCTGCATGATACCAATATGATAAAGAATGCTCATGAGCGCACTCATAAAGACAATTGTAGGTAAAACCATTGTAAAGAAAACAAAACCGACGTGGTCATAATTGGCCAAGTTTCCAAAAACAAAAGATGATCCCTCTTGCGTATAGTCGAGCACACGGGCAAAACCAACTCGAGCGGCTTCAAAAAAAGCCTGTCCAAAGGCACTTTTTAACACAATCAAACCGAGACCGAGCTGAAGTGCTAGACCACTTAAAACGGTTCGCCACTGAATATCTTTACGTGAAGAGCTAATTAAATAGGCCACAAAAATAAAGAGCAATAGCCCTAGAAAAGAAATCACTCGCTCCAACTTAGTCTCCTGAAAAACAATGCGTCAGATTTCTTTTAAATCAAATGAGGTGAATATTCAGCTCTTTTTTTAAATATTCACAGTTTTTAGAAATCAATCGTGTATTGAAACTGTAAAGGTACTCCCAAATCTGAACCAGAAGCGCTTGAGAAGACACTCGGAGACCCTTGAAGTCCCTGAGATGAAAGGCCGTGCCAACTCACTCTTTGTGAGGTGGAAAACTCTGGTGTGAGAGCATGCATTTCATAATAGGCCCGACTTTGATTGGCCTGATTATAAGCGACAACCCCCACCCCAACGATAATCCCTAGGGCACCACCAATGACAATATTTTTAAGATGGTCTCGAGGTGTATCGACAAAAGAAAGAGTGGAGAGACCCAAAATAGCTCCGGCCGCACCAATAGACACAACGGTGAGAATATCCCGAACAGAATCTTCTACGATATCAGGTTCACGAGCTTCCACAGCGCTAGGCGTCCAAAGAATCAATTGAAAACAAATCAAAAGAGCAGAAGTTTTTGAGATTATCTTTTTAACGCAAAAGGACATAATTTGACCCATGAAGCTCTCCCTCAATAAGAGTATTTGATGATAAGAAATAACTTTGCAACTTGATTTTACATCCTCAAAGAAAAGCGCTTAAGATAGCTTTCTTATCAAAATACTAATTATAACTTTGCGTGGTTTTTCATCATGAGTCAAGAAGTCAAGTCCCAGCAAAACAGTGAGTTATCTCCTTATGAAATCATCACTCTTAAAAGAGATGGAGAGAAGCTAACAGAGCAACAAATTAAGACTTTTATTAATGATTACTCCAACGGAAACATACCAGACTATCAAATGAGTGCCCTACTGATGGCCATTTACTTAAAAGGAATGGACCCAGAGGAAACAGCGGCCCTTACTCAGGCCATGCTCAAATCAGGGAAAGAACTTGATTTTGAGGGAGACCTGACTTCTGTCGACAAACACTCTACGGGTGGAGTGGGGGATAAAGCATCGTTCGTTCTGGCCCCGATAGCTAGTGCTTGTGGAGTCAAAGTACCAATGATGGCCGGAAGAGGCTTAGGGCATACCGGCGGAACAATTGATAAAGTTGAATCAATTCCTGGATTTAAGGCAGAACTTGAGCTGACAGATTTTTTTAATATGGTTCAAGAGCACGGTCTGGCGCTAACCGGTCAAACCAAAGAGATTGCCCCTGCAGATAAAAAAATCTACGCTCTTAGAGATGTCACCGCCACAGTAGAATCAATTCCTCTCATAACGGCCTCTATAATGAGTAAAAAATTGGCAGAGGGGGCCCTCGGTATTGTCATGGATGTCAAAACTGGATCTGGGGCCTTTATGCAAAAGCGTGAGGATGCTCTGGCCTTGGCGAAGTCACTGCAAAAAACTGCAGAATTGGCCGGTAGATCTTTCTATTACGTTATTTCCGACATGAGTCAACCACTTGGTCATGCCATTGGAAATTCCCTTGAAATGATTGAGTCCGCTGAATGTTTGAAGGGAGAAGGACCTCAGGATTTAGAAGAACTCAGTGTTCACCTGGCAGGAGCTATGATTTATCTCGCTGGCAAGGCCAAGAGTGTTGAGGACGGAGTCGACAAAGCAAAAGCAGCGCTAAGTAGTGGCAAGGCCCTGGAAGAGTTTCGAGAGATGATCAAGCGACAAGGAGGCTCAGTTGATTTTATTGACCGCCCCGACTCGCTTGCTCTGGCCAGCGAGCGAACAGAAGTATTAGCTAAACAAGACGGACATATTGAAAGAATAAACTGTAAGAATTTAGGTTTACACTGTGTCAAGCTTGGAGGCGGAAGAAGAGTTCAAGAAGATAAAATTGACCATTCCGTAGGTCTACTTTTTTTTAAAAAAATTGGCCAAGAGGTGAAAATGGGAGACAAAATTGCTACGATATATCACCGTAAAGAGCAGTCTGACTTGGTAAAAAAAATTGAGAGAGATATAGTAGAACGAGACGTTCAAATCTCTAACCAAAAAGTTGAAGCTCCACCATTAATATACGAGACAGGTGAATCACTTTCACATAAGAGAAAGGAATTAGCGTGATAGACGGTCAAACTAAAGCACTCAAACAAGTTGAAGAAGTTAATGCTACCGTTGACTTCTTAAAAGCAAAAACTTCAATAAATCCTCAAGTCGCCATTGTTCTTGGTTCTGGACTAGGAAACTTTGCGGACGTTTTAAAAGACAAGTTTAGCCTCGATTACAGTGACATTCCTGGCTTTTTAGAGTGCTCTGTTCAAGGTCATCAAGGACAACTTCATTTTGGAAAAATTGGAAACGTCGAAGTTGTTCTTATGCAAGGACGCTTTCATTTTTACGAAGGGTATAAATTAGATCAAGTCGTCTTCCCGATAAAAGTTTTCGCTCAAATGGGATGTGAGCAATTGATTTTAACCAACGCTGCGGGTGGTATTCATACATCATATGCCCAAGGACAATTAGTTTTAATTCAAGACCATATCAATCTAACAGGACAAAACCCTTTGGTTGGCAAAAATATTGAAAAATTTGGTCCTCGATTTCCAGACATGACTTATACGTATAATCCAACAATAAACGAACTCTTTATACAACAAGCAAAAGAGCTCAATATTGATCTCAAAACAGGAATCTATGCAGGTGTGCTTGGACCCACATACGAAACACCGGCCGAAGTAAGAATGCTCAAAACACTTGGTGCCGACCTTGTAGGTATGAGTACTGTTCCCGAGGCCATTATTGGTCACCATATGGGGATGAAAGTCACAGGAATTTCATGTGTCACAAATATGGCCGCTGGAATTTCCAAAATAGAACTAAAACATGAAGATATTAAGGATGTGGCCAATAAAGTCATGGCCGACTTTTCATCGCTAGTGGAAAAAACAATTGAGAATAAATTTCCAACTAGGCATACTTAAATTTTCCATTATTATGGAATAAATAAAAACCGCACCAAAGATCGAGCGAATGTTCGATAGGAAGGAAAAATGTCTGAATCTTCGGCCTCTGAATCACACCAACTCTTAAAATCTCTTGAATTTTGTGTCTTTGACCTTGAGACGACCGGCGGTAATCAAGACAAAGATAAAATCATTGAGATCGGAATGGTTAAAATTAAAGACTTAGAGATCACAGAGAAAAAAGGCATGCTGATCAGGCCTGAAATAAAGATCCCTGACTTCATTCAAAAGCTTACTAATATCTCACAAAAAGATGTAAAAGAATCTCCTGTCATCGAAGATGTTATCGATGAGATTTTAAACTTTATGGGTGACTCTATTTTAGTAGCTCACAATACATCATTTGATGTCCCATTCTTTAACTCTGTATTACGCCGCCTCGGAAAGCCTGAACTGAAAAATAATACCTTGTGTACCAACCTTATGACCAAGTACATGATTCCAAACTTAATGAATTCAAACCTTAACTATATGAGTAGAATTTTTAAGATTGGACACAACAAAGCGCACAGAGCTCTCGATGATGCTGAGGCGACAGCAGAACTGCTCTTAAAGTATTTGCGTATTTTTGAGCACAAAAACATCAGCAAGGTCAATAACCTCTATTACCCTCGCAATCGTTTCGAGTTAGATCGGGCCAATTTCAAGAAAGGTGACGATATAGAGCTAGTTGAAAAAAAATTGCTCGAAGTAAAATGTTCGGCCCTTGTAACTTTTAAAGGGGAAAATGGAATTATACTTTACTCACTCCCCTATAATGGAAGTAAAACAGATCGAAATAAAATTCTAGAAAAATCAAAAGAGGTTGACTGGGAAAATATCACGATTAAGCTCTACGGCCCCTTATTAGAAAGCATTGTTCACCTCAATACTCTTTACTCTAAACTCGAAGCAAACCAACGCCAGGATATTTTTGATCATCTATGCCAAGAACACCTTCCCGAGTTAGACTTCAAGACAGGTAGTAAGCTTGAAAGTCCGGTTGACGAACAAGTTGACTTCATTATCTTGCATCACTTAGTTCCAGAGCAAATGATTATTTATCCAATTCAGTCTTTACACCCAAGAAGTGAGTTAATCTTTAGATATCCAGGCCATAAGAAAAAGCTTGTTCAGTATATCAACTCAAAGGGTGCTAAGATCAAAACTCAAAAGCTAAAGAAAGTTCACTTTCACCCTCAATTGAAACAGTTTCTTGATCACTACTTAGTAAAAATCAAGGACAGCAATAATGATGTATTTATGTTTTCAAGAAAGCTAGTAAAAAAGGGGCCACAACATTTCCATGAAGCCGTTGAAGAGTTCCTAGACAAGAATCCTAATCCATATAATTTCCCAAGAGACTTTATATAAACTTGAGCTCTTCTGAAGTTTTAAGCCTGATAATATCTGAAGCGATTATAATCTCCATCTCAGTCAACTCTACAAGATGGCGTAGAAGTTTCGATAAATTTAAATTAGAAAAATCGAAATCAGAATCTCTTAGTCCCTCACCTAGAGTTAGAGAAATTTCAAAACTACTCTCTCTAAGAATTAAACTAATTTTACGATCTTCAATTTCATGACCGACAAGCTGTAAATGAGAAATAGAGGTAAGAACATCTCCTAAAATCAAATAAAAGATCATAGACATAATCGAACTATTAACCCCTGAAGCTATTCTGTCATCCACTTCAGTCGCAATATCAAAGCGCAGGTTTGACTCAATCATTCTAAATCTTAATAGACTTAGGGCTTGAGTTAGAGACGTTTCCACTGGAGACTTAGAGTCTTTTCCTTCACCATGAGATGAATACTCGTCAGGTCGAACTCTAGAAAAGCCAAGGAATACCCGAATTAAGTCACGACATCTTTCAGCGCCTTCTTTCATTTGCTGAAGCGACTCGACTTGCTCGTCGGAAAGATTTTCCTCAAGACCTAAAAGCGAAATCGCGGCCAAGATTCCAGCAATCGGGTTATTAAGCTCATGAGCAATTGAGCTTGATATAATACCCAATTCTTGGCTTGAGATAGCACCCATTTTTTGTTTCTCTTGAAAGAGAGAGGTGGGAGGTCGAAATATATAGTAATAAACTTGCTTTCCATCATAGATTAAATCTTGTTTCAAAACTTTATAAATCTGCTCACCTTTCTCATAGGTCTCTTCATCATTTAATCTGTAACAATCTTTAGGAAGAATATTTAAATGTGAAAAAGGTCGATTATGTAATATTAATTCTCCATCCTGAGTAAACAAAGCGATGGGCAAAGGTATTGAGTGAAATGATTGATTCCAAATCAATCCGAAAGACTGAACATCTTCAATACGTTTTTGATAGAAAATAAAATACTCAAATTCCATTATCATTTCTGATGAAATAAATGACTTAACTTCATCAGAATAACTTGATGAAAACTCAACTACTAAAAAAACTTGTGAAGATGCATCACCATTACGCTCTTTTTCAATGGGAAAAAGATAATCCACGTCCCTTAGATTTCTCAATGCTTCTCCAACGTGACCATTCTTAATGACTTTAACATTTAAACCTAATTCCCAATCCATAGATAGTCGATTAAACAAGAAGCTTAGTTCAAAAATATCTTCAACTAAAGATGACTCCAACTTAACATGATATAAGAAGCTCATTATACGCACGACGGTATCTAAACGATTTTCGTCTTGCTTCACTCCTAAAGAGTTAATAGTCGATTGGATCATTTTGCCAGCTTGCTTAAAAGCACGATTGGAGTTTTCATAACTCATTTTTTGTAGATATAGAAAGAACTCTTCACTCGTCCTCTCTTCAATGAGCGGCAACAGCCCCAAGACTGACTGTGAAGTAATGTCGGCCTCCTCTAAGATAAAGAAGCGATCAGTTTTTCTCTGAAGGCCTAGTTCTAGCTCTTCTCTATCATCAGCAGTTGAATTCAAAAAAATAATCCAATCAAAAGGAGTTAATTTAAAATCCTTTTCGATTTCACGAAGTGACTGAATTTCATTGAGAAGAAAGCACTTGGGAAAATTTTGATTCGTAGACTTTAAAGCATCTGAGCGAGGACTTCTCGTTTTTTGTAGAAGATCTGAAGGAAGAAAGTTTCCAGAGCAGTAATTTACAATATCAATATCAAATTCAATAAGTTTTTTCATCATTGTTTATGCTTTGAGTTTTTTTAGCATAAGCATCACCGTCAGAGAAGCTGATTTTAAAGGAGGCCTCTCTATCCAACTTATCAAAATCTTTCTTGTTACCCAATACTTTACCATCAAGTGAGGACACATAAGAATAGCCTCGACCCAGTACATTATTTGGATCTAAAAGCTTTAGTTTTTCGTACATTTTATCCAAGTGATGCCCATGCTCTAGACTTAAACTCGAAATATATTCATTAAGCGCACCATAGGCCTCATCAACACGCATCGAATTCTCATTTAATCTTGTATAGTCACCAGCTCGATCGAGCATTCTAATTCTTCCCAATCGATTTTGATATTGATGAAGCAGATTCCATATCTGACCTAAGATAGTTTTGGGGTGTATTCGCACGATCTTTGACTCTAATCGATCTTGAAGCTGGCCCAAATTATATTGTAAGCGACGGTGCACTTTCTCTAGATTTTCATTCACACTGACCTGATACTCCGATAACACCTCAGCAGCAGCAGATGGTGTTTCGCACCTTAAATCAGCGACATAATCACTAATACTAAAATCTACCTCATGCCCAACAGCGCTAACAACAGGAATCGGGCTATTATAAATATCCCAAGCAAGTCCTTCATCATTAAAGGCCCATAAATCTTCTAAACTCCCACCACCTCGAGTAATAACTATCACATCAGGTCTTTTATCTAGTGGGCAATCCATTGAGTATTTTATGACATTAAAAAGGGCCTTCCTGAGAGAGCGTGGTGCCGTATCCCCTTGAACGATTGCTGGAGATACAAGAATGTCATAGCGAAATGAGCGGCGTTTTAGAATATTCAAAAAGTCTTGTAGAGCAGCTGATCCAGGAGCAGTAATAATAGCAATTCTTTTGGGGAGACGAGGAATCGGCCGTTTTCTCTCAAGGTCAAAAAGGCCATCGGCCGCAAGCTTTTTCTTTAACTTATCTAACTCTTCCTTAAGATCACCTTTCCCTACAGGAGTAATTCTTTTTACAATAACTTGAAAGGTCCCGCGCTTAGCGTAGACACCAACTTGGCCCTGACAAATA
>SKIL01000092.1 GCA_007116425.1 Bacteriovoracaceae bacterium
CTAATAACGTATTTATCTTTACCTGCATCAACCATTTCTTTCAGTTCTTTTCCAACTTTAAAAAATGGAACCTTCTTAGGAGGAACTTTAACGATTTTACCCGTTTTAGGGTTGCGACCTTCATAAGCTTTATAATTACGATTAGAGAAAGAGCCAAAACCTCTAATCTCAATTCTCTCGTCATCATAAAGTGATTTAATCATTGCATCGAAAGCAATGTTTACAACTGTCTCTGCTTGCTTATGACTGATATTGGCCTGTTTTTCTAGCGCTGTAATAAGATCTGCCTTTGTCATTCTGAAACTCCTAGAATTATTCTTTAGCTACTTGTCGGCATAACCACTTCATAGTTTAAGCCTAATTGATGATTTATATAAAAATCAATCATTTAGCTCTTACATTTTCCCTACAGTGCCATGAAATTTCGCCACTTTAACCAGCCGCACAAACAGCTTAATTCTGTGGAAAAAGACCGTAATAGCCTAATTATACGTAAATCAATGAATCGGGCCAGCAATTTGAGCTTGAGAAGGCCAATAAAGTTTAAAATAAGTAAAGTGAAGTAGTTAAACTCTCGATAAGACTTTAAGAAAAAGGTTTTTGCTCGTTTATGAATGTAAAAAATAAAAAGTCTTCTCATTCAAGCTTAATTTTAATGGCCATCATTGGCCTCGGGCTTTTTATCACCTCGTGTATGCCTGAAGGTCGAGAGGGACACCCACTCATAGATGATTTTACCACTCAGACAACTCAAAATCAGTTTTGTACTGGATACACAACTCTTGATGCCGTTGCCTCTGGCGATGATAGTGTGTGTTTTAACCGATGTCCGGATGGACTAGTGCCAGCAACAAGCGATCAGATAAATCAGCTCTTAGATGATATTGAGGCCTCAGACAATACAAGAGAAATAAAAAACTTTCTGTTTGGGATGGTTGATAGCGCCAAAGATGTTTGTTTTCCAGAGGAGATTAAAAGACCTGATGGTGAAGTTTTTGTTAAAAGAGATTTTTGTGCCTGTAAAAGCGGTCTACCCGATGTTGTTAACGACTGTGTTAATTTTTGTCAGTCAAGAAATACCACGAGCAACGAGTCGCGACTCTATGGAAGTGTTAATGTCGGCCCAAATATTGAATTAAATCCCCAGTTGGGCAACTTACATGGTTGGTGCACAAACGAACTCGAAGGATCTGATCAAGTTTCTCCAACCTGCTTACTAGAAGTTTGGTCGGATAATGGAGATGAAAGTACATTAATCATGGAAACTTTTCCTGGGACAAATCGCTTTGAAGCAACCATTACAGGCCTAAGTTATAACCGAACATATATCGCAAGAATTGTGGAGTCTGGTTCAGGCGCAGCATCTGATTCATTTCAAATAAGAAGAAGGCGATTTGAAACTGATAATGGACCTAGCGATATGCCATTAAAAATTATGCCTATTTCACAATACAGCTGCTTAGATAGAACTGGCTCTTGTGGACAGATTGAAGATCAAAATGAGTTTTACCTATGTGCGAGAAGACAATATTTTTACTTCTCATCAAACTCTGAACCTCCGGCAATGCCTCCAGGTGATAACTTTGTTGTATGTCATGACCTTGCTAGAGGAAAAAATGATAACGAACTATTTCCTCGGTTTGAGTTAAGGCCACAGCATTTGGCGATGTGGGATGTGACGGATATTCGCTTTGTAGACCAAAACAATGATGGACAACCAGATATCAATCAAATCATCAAAGATCGCCTTGCAGAAGATTATAATGAAATTAGAGATAATGTGAGAGTTTTTGACCTCTTTACTTGGCCAAATAGGCCCGGTAGCGGAAGTGTCAATGTTGGTTTTTATATGCAACCTTGGCTTGACCAGAGAACAGGTAGAGCATTCTGCCCAGGGCTTGATGAGTACAACGGGAATGAGAATATCTTTCGCGTGCTAGGGGATCTCATAGGTATCGAGACAGAGGGACTATTTCTCGCTGTTCAAGAAGCGGAAAGCTCAGAGCAAGATGGCCCGACCGTTCTTTTCATTCGAGAAAGTCAACTTAAAGAGATTTGGTTCTACTATCGAGACGGCCAACATTATAGACCGGATGAGGTCACTGCTGGTCAAAGAACGATTAGATTTTATTGGCCACCACCAGGGCCAGGTGGTGACCCTTATATTAGACAGGCCCACCAAAGACTTTTTACAATTCGTTCGCCAGAAGAATTAAGCGGTCCTGCTTCAGGCCTTCAAACGAGTATCAGACCTCCTGACAAGCGATTTGGCTGTATCCCAAGAGTCAATTAATTAAACCAAAAAGAGTCGAGTCCTATTTTAAAAAGCGGGTATAATTGCGTTCCAAAAAAAAGAACAAGCAAAACAAATCGCAAAGAAATGATCATTAAGGCCCTTTTAACCCAAGTAATTAAGTAAGTAAAAAAACCAAATTGAGCATTTTTGATATTTTGATAGCGACGATAAAAAAGATTAAAAATAAAAATAAAAATATTTACTAAGAAGAAAATTAACAATTTCGTTCGATCATCTAGAATACTCGCAAAAGCAGGAAGAGCATGATCGTCTCTCAAGGCCTTTACAAAAAAGCTGGCCATTTTTTTACTTTCAAAAACCGGGCGTATAAACCCTACAAGAGGGAGATTCGGTAAAGCAGAGGGTAGGTCATAAAATATTTGATAAACATCATCTTCGCTCAAATCTTGGAATGGTCTGATAACTAGCCTGGTCTTTCCTTCAGCATTGCCCCTGAATAAATCAATAAAATCTCCCTCAAAGAAATCAACGGAATCACCTTTTGCAAAAGACTCTACGAGCTTATCTAGATTATCCTCTGATAATTCTTCAGGTTTTAGACCCATGGCCTCGATCATTCCCATAAACTTCTCAACTTCGCGCCTATTTTTATCTAAATTATCCTCGAGGTCTTGAATGTGACTCAAATCCTCATCAGGAGAATCAGCATATGAAGCATCTATAAAAGAAAACAAAACAAAGAAGGTATAAACTAGGGATAAAAAAAGGGTAACAAATGATCTGTGTTTCATTATATTACCCTCCAAAAAAAAATGAAGAACTTATGGCCCTGTTGGAAGTGGCTCTTCTTCTACCGGCTCACCTTTTGGCCAAATCTTATCAATTAGCAAGATGACTGGAGCTGCAACAAAAACAGAAGAGTAAGTTCCAACAACGGCACCAATGGTGATCGCCAAGAAGAAGTCATAAATGGCAGGTCCACCCATCAGTAGTAATGCTGTTGATATAAAGAGCGTTGTTCCCGATGTGAGTACGGTTCGCGAAAGAGTTTCATTAACAGCATTATTAATTTGTTCCCCAAGAGTTAGATGTGGATAGAGTCCTTGATGTTCTCGCACCCTATCAAAAATAACCACGGTATCGTTCACAGAGTAACCAATGACGGCCAAAATGGCGGCAACTGTCTGCAGGGTAAACTGAGTTCCAGTCAAAGCATAAATCCCTAGAATAATCGCAACGTCGTGAAAGAGCGAAACAATTGCCCCTGGAGCAAACCTAAAGTCAAAGCGCAAACTAATATATTTCATAATCGCGATCAGGGCCCAAAACATGGCCTGAAAGCCTGAAATACGAAGTCTCTGACCGGCGCGAGGCCCTACGATATCAACCTTTCGAATTTCTACGCCCATACCTTCAAAATCCGCCCTTAAACTTCTCTCAACATCTTGAGCGATTTGATTGAGTTCTGTTTCATCCCCCTGAGCATTAATAAGAACCTCGGAATCTTCTAGTGCACCCAAGGTTTGAACACTAACACCTTCAAAGCCTGCTTGTGTTAGGCTTGCACGGAGATCACCAAGATCGATCCTTTCTTCAAACTTGACTTGAATCTCAACCCCACCTCTGAAGTCAACTCCATAAGTCATCATTGTGAAAAGTCCAATGATCGACAAAACAACTGCGATGATAGAAACAGGGACAGTAAATTTATACATCCCAATAAAATCGAGCTTAACACTATCGGGAATAATTTCTCTCATTTTTGCCATGGCCTTAACTCCTCACCTATATACTTAATTTGCGACCTTCAACTTTATTCATATAGAACTCAAAAATCATTCGTCCTACAAAATAAGAGGAGTAGATTGTCGCTGCAATACCAATTAATAATGTAACCGCGAAACCACGAATTGGACCCGTACCAAAATTCATAAGAGCAAGACCAGCAAGCGCCGTTGTAATATTGGCATCAATGATAGTCCAAAAAGCTTGATTGAAACCATTCTCAACCGCTTTAAAATTCGAAAGGCCCCGTTTGACCTCTTCGCGTATCCTCTCAAATATAATGATATTAGCATCCACGGCCATACCAATAGTAAGGGCAATCCCAGCAATCCCAGGAAGTGTAAGAGTAGCACCAAGCCCCACCAAAGCGGCCATAATAATTAAAACATTTACACAAAGAATGGTAACTGTAATAACCCCAGATACGCGGTAATAGAACATAATAAAAAGTAGAACAATGGCCCCACCGACGAGTGAAGCGAAGCGAGCGCGCTCAATGGAATCTTGACCTAAACTTGGACCGACAGTTCTTTGTTCAAGAAAGTCCAACTGAACCGGAAGAGCACCAGCTCTAAGCACAACCGCAAGATCGCGAGCTTCCCTTAAGAGGCTTTCTCCCCCACCACTACCAAGAGTAATCTGAGCTCGTCCACCACCGATACGAGAAAGAATATTTGGTGCAGAGTAAACGTTTCCATCAAGAATGATCGCAAGCCTACGGTTAACATTATCACCCGTAACTTGCTCAAAAACTCTCGCTCCTGCAGGATTAAAGTC
>SKIL01000387.1 GCA_007116425.1 Bacteriovoracaceae bacterium
AAAAGTCGGTAAAATATTGTAAGCTAAAGACTTGGTGCGGTGTACTGATTTGCCCTTTGTGAAAAAGGTCGCTATCTCTCTACTTTTCGTTTAGGATGTTTTATTTTATCAGTATGTCTTTGAGATTCATAGGTTATGAGGGGTAATTATGAAAGTTACGATGATTGGAACCGGTTATGTTGGACTTGTTAGTGGTACATGTTTTGCTGAAATTGGGCACGAGGTAACTTGTATTGATATAGACCCCAAGAAAATTGAAATGTTAAAAAGGGGAGAGTCTCCAATATATGAGCCGGGACTTTCAGACCTTTTAAAAAGAAATTACAAAGCTTCAAGATTGCACTTTTCAACTGGTCATGAGTCTACGCCAGAGGCGGACTGTATATTTTTGGCAGTTGGAACTCCTTCGGGGGATGATGGTTCTGCAAATTTGGACTACCTTTTTCAAGCAGCTTCTGACATTGCCGAGCACTTTAAAGAAGGTGCAATTATTGTTGTGAAATCAACTGTTCCGATCGGAACTGGAGAGCGGGTTAAAAAACTTATTCAGGAAAAAACCTCTAAGAAGTTTTATCTCGTGAATAACCCTGAGTTCTTAAAGGAAGGAACTGCTGTCGAAGACTTTATGCGCCCTGATCGAGTCGTCATTGGCCACAATAGTGAAGTTGCAGCGAAAGCAATGGAAGAGTTGTACGCTCCGCTTGTTCGCCAAGGTAATCCCATCTATATGATGTCAAACGTTTCGGCCGAAATGACCAAGTATGCGGCCAATAGTTTTCTGGCCACTAAAATATCCTTTATAAATGAAATTGCCAGGCTATGCGATCAGACAGGGGCAGACATCACAGAGGTTCGTAAAGGAATCTCGAGTGATCAAAGAATTGGAAAACATTTTCTCTACCCTGGTCCTGGTTACGGTGGAAGCTGTTTTCCTAAAGATGTAAAGGCCCTTATTCATACGGCAAAAGAGTTGGGTGCAGATGCTGAAATTATAGAGGCCACAGAGAGAGTAAATAAAAAGCAAAAGCTCTATATGTTTGAAAAAATCAAAAAACACTTTTCAGGTGAGCTTAAAGGTAAATCATTTTGTTTTTGGGGAGCTGCCTTTAAGGCCAATACTGACGACGTTCGAGAGTCATCTGCTATCACAATGGCCAAGGCCTTAATCGAGCAAGGTGCAAGTGTTAATGTTTTTGATCCAGAGGCAACTTCGAATTTTCTCATGGAGTTTTCTGAGAGTGAGCGCAAGAGCATTGTCGGCTTTGAGGATAAGTACAAGGCACTTGAAGGCGCTTCTGCTCTAGTTACCATGACAGAGTGGAGAGAATTTCATAATCCAGACTTTGATAAGGTCAAAACACTTCTAGCATCACCTCTTATTTTTGATGCTCGGAACTTATATGAAACGCAAAAAGTTCTCGACCTTGGCTTTACATACTATGCTGTTGGAAAGTTTATAAGCTAAATAAAAGAGGTTCCTAAAAATATGAAGATTGCACTTATTCAATTAACTTCTCTACTAGATTATCAGACAAATCTAAAAAAGATTGAGTTGTTTATTGAGCAGGCAACGTCTGACGGGGTATCTCATATTTTTCTTCCTGAATGCTTTTACTCTATGTCTGATGGTACCAAACCAACACCCTATGTTGTGAATGGTGTTGATGAGCATTACAAAAATATTCAAAACCTCGCAATCAAACACAAGGTCTTTTTAATTGGAGGTTCGGCCGCTGCTTATGGTGGTGGTGAAATTGTTAACCGTGCCTATAATTTCGATCCTGAAGGAAAAGATTTAGGCCAATATGATAAAATGCATCTTTTTTCATGTGATCTGGTTAACAAAGAGGGAGAAAAGAAGGTCATTGATGAGTCTGATATTTATACTCCAGGTGAATCACCTAAGATTATTCAAGTCGGAGAGTTAAAGATTGGCCTTGGTATTTGCTTTGATCTTCGCTATCCAGAGATGTCTCGAGATTATATGCGAAAGGGTGTAAATCTTTTGACTTTTTCTTCTGCATTTACAGTCCCGACAGGTAGGGCCCATTGGCATGCTTTGCTGAGAGCGCGCGCAATTGAAAATCAGTGTTTTGTTGTGGCCGCGGCACAGTGGGGGAGACATAACGATAGAATCCAAACCTACGGTCATTCTTTAGTTGTAGATCCTTGGGGCGAAATTTTAGTTGATGGTGAAGAAGGAGAAAAAGTCGTTTATGCGCAGCTTGATCTCAGTCTCGTGGACAAAGTTCGCTCTCGTATCAAATTATAATTGCCCCACTTCTGTGGGGACAACTGTTAAGTAAAGTAGGGGTTTTCACCCGAGGCGTGATCAGTTAAATCAACAATCTCTTCAATCTCAGGAAAATTTTGTTTTACTAATGCTTCAATTCCTTGAGTTAAAGTTGCTTGAGAAGAAGCGCAACCCTGACAGCCACCAGAGAGTTTTACAAAAAGTTTATTATTGTCGATGTCGACGATTTCAACATCTCCACCATGTGCTGCAAGCGCCGGTCTAACCTGCTCATCAAATAGTTTTTCGACTTGTCTTATCATTATTTACTCCAGAGATTTTATTTGTCTTGAGAAGCTAATACTAACATTTCTACCTGACCTAAGGCCACAAAGCAGGCGATTTCTACACGATGTATACCACTTCCCAAGTGAGTTGGAACAAAATTCGCTCGTTTTAGCAATTCAAGCTCTGTTTGACTCCACCCTCTTTCGGGACCAATTGCTAAGAAGAGTTCTTTGTGGCCTTTATCGATTGACTTCCTATCAGGTGAACTTATCGAACTAAGTAGAGATGACCTTTCACAGTCGAGGAAGTGAGTGAGTTGGTCTTCGTGGTGGCCTTCATGAATTAAGTGTTTGAGAGATATTTCTTTGAGTTCGACCGTTGGGAATGTGTGGTAATTCCCGGCCTGAGAGAGACCATCAGTTAATAACTTTTGAACAGTATCTTGTTTATAAACTTTTGAAGTTTTAAAGCTCTTATCTCCTAGGATGGCATCAAAGAAAGTGATTGTTTTAACTGGTAAACCGACTGAGTGTTCGATAATTTTTTTTGCACTAGGTGGTCGACACCGGGCGACCCAGAGGTGGATATAGCGTCTGGCCCCTTGCTCGAGTTCAGACATCTTGGAGATGAGTTGAAGTTCAACTTGTCCACTTGTCGGCCCAATTTTTTCGACTCTTGCAACTCCTAGACCCATGTCTGGAATTGTAACCTTGAGCTGACTTCCAACCTTTGCTCCCAAGTGATGGAGAATATGCTCTGCTCTCGTATCTTCGCTTTGGCCTTTTGATACTAAATGAATAGCGCCAGAATGAGACACCTCAGATTTATTTATAATAATGCGGTTCATTATTTCCCTTGAGATTTTAGAAACTTAGAATTTCTTTAGCTGGTTTTTAAATTGAAATCAAGTTTTGATGATGAGTAATCTCTATTTATTGAGTGCACCACCTGCCTCTGGAAAAACTTATTGGATTTCACAAAACTGGAGTACGATCTCTAAGCGCTGTCTGTTTCTCTCTCCACTTCGAGCTATTTGTGAAGAATTCGAACAAGCACACCAAAGCTCATGTGATACCTTTTATTTGCGCTCAAAAAAAGAAGTTCTCACTTTTCTTAAGTCTCCACCGTCAAAGGCTTTATGTTTAATGACTGTTGAGGTGTTTATGTCGACAT
Organism: Bacteriovoracaceae bacterium; assembly: GCA_007116425.1. Taxonomy (GTDB): domain Bacteria; phylum Bdellovibrionota; class Bacteriovoracia; order Bacteriovoracales; family Bacteriovoracaceae; genus SKIL01. Next base: position 3,695 of record SKIL01000387.1, read on the forward strand.
CTCAGCTTTGGGAGCAAAAGTTTTTTAGAAGTTTCAGAGGTGGCCTGCCTTGCATCTTTATTGATGAATTTCATCTGATCAAGATTTGGGGTGATAGCTTTCGTCCGGTTCTTCATGAGATGCTATATTTTTTGTCTACACAAGAAGTAAATATTATTGGAATGAGTGCCTCTCTTGATTGCGATTGTGAGCAGTGGGTGCAAACCGAGCTTAAAAATGGCTTTTCTAATTTATACTGGCTCGATCATGGGAATATGATTTTTAAGCATTCTCCAAAAAGACAATATATTTTTAGATGGAAACAAATATTTTATTTTTGGCTCTTTCTGGAATTAGTTGCAGCTAAATATAAAGGACAGGCGGTTCTTGTTTTTTGTCGCTACCGACACGAAGTCTATGAGCTCTGTTCTTTTTTTCGGCCCTTTATAAGTACTATTGGTGTCGTCGGGGGACAGACCCAAGGTTTTTCTAAAAAAATACAGGCGTTAAGACCAAGGCTGATTGTGGGGACAAGTTGCCTTGGCCATGGAGTTAATTTACCTATTTTATCTTCAGTCTTTTGTAATTATAGGGAAAAAAATGAAGCACTGAGGCTTCAGATGTTATCTCGCGGCGGAAGAAAAGGTGACGAGTTTATTACAGTTGAATTGTGGTGAAGCAATTGATTGAATAGAGGGATGAAAACAAAGGTCGAAGGCATTCTCATTTCAAAACACCCTTTTGGGGAGCGCAATTTAATAGGGACACTATTATTGCGCAGTGGAAGAGTTTTAACTGTAAGCTTTTACGGGGGTCAGGGTGGAGGAAGCAAAAAGAAGTCTTCTGTTCTCGAACTTGGTTTTTTGCTCAAAGTTGAAGTTTCTCAAAAGGGACGGCAGGGCGATATTGTTGCCGCAAAAGAGTGGGAGCTAGGGTGGCATCATCGAAATATTCGTTCCGATATTAACAGTTTTACGGCCAGCTGTTTGATGTTTGAGATTATTAAGAAGTTGGCCGAGCAGGCCTATCTCGATGACGAAGACATTATGTCCGAACAATCTCGAGGAATATTTAGCGTGTTGAGTAACTCACTTTTTTATTTGGATAAAAAACTTGAACAAGAGG
>SKIL01000365.1 GCA_007116425.1 Bacteriovoracaceae bacterium
CTTTATGTGCCCTTATTATTGTTGCCGGCGGTGATGCTTGCTCACGAAGCTAGTTTTGAGGATTGCGATGATCTCTTTGTTCAAGATCTCAGAGAGCTTTTATCTGATGAAAGTGATGAAAGTCGCTTTATTTTATCCAAGCTCTACCATCTGACCAGTCTCAAGCTGGCCCAACAGGTCCGCAGTGGAGGTAAGCGAACTCTAGAAGATTATGTTAAGCGCTGGGAGCGAGAGATTGATAGAGATCTTAGGTCTCGGCCTAATTATGAAAGAGTGGTAACTGACTTAAATGAGCTTTATCAAGCTAACGGTATACAAAATGATTACCATACATTACTTGAAAGCTTTGAGTCTGCCCGCTATTGGCAAAGCTCTTTAAGGTTTAACCCAGAAGAAGTTTCGGCCTTTATCTTGGGTGATTATACCTTAAATCATAATTCGAGTTTTAATCAAACAGATGCGGCCATTAGTTGGCTTATAAGTGAAGTGACATCTCGAGCACTTATGCAACCTGGAAGTGCTGAGTATAATCAACTCAATCTCTCCTCTCGCATTGTTCGTTTTACTGGAGCATTGTCTGATAGTGGGGCGAACTTAAGTTCAAATGAAATCCAAGAAGAAATTCAACACTTGTACCGAGAGTTTGATGAAGCTTTTGAAAGTTTTTATCAGCTCTTTTCGGAAAACTATGGGCAAACTTGTGAAGACTGGCTCGACTTTCAGGTTAAATGTTTCGGGCGTGACTTTATTTTTGATTTTGGGCTACCTGAAAGCATAAGCTCTCTTGTCGGTGATTTAGATAAAGTTATTCCTGAAGTCCTTGCATCTCAATTGCGACTGAAATTTGGTGATGAATTTGAGTTTAGCATTCTCTTTAATCATTCCCTTTCTGATACTGAACGCTCTCATACCGACGTACCAATTATTCAAAACCTTCAGGCCAGAAGATTTATTGAGGAGCGCCGAGAATTTGATCGCGAGGTTATGAGTGCTGAAAGTGAGAGTGAAAAAATAAAACTTTTTCATAAACATATTAGTGATTCTGCACAAACTCAGCGTTATGCCATTATAGAACGAGATTTAGAGCAAAATCAGACATCTCTAATTTTTTACACTCGAGAGGGAGAGATTCTTGGAGAGTATTCTCTTGAGCTAAGAGATGATCAGAGAAACGACCTCAGACAAAAAGGCGGGGCCGGAATTTATCAATATGCCTATACCTCGCGAGTCGACGGGGAAGATATATTGTATTTTAGTGATCAAGCTCAAGTGAACATTGGCCACCGCTTAGTCTCTTCAGATCAAGATATGCAAGATGATGAGTTGTATGAGCTTTTTAAACAAGTTTCGGCCGTTTATATCACTCCCATTGAAGAGGGACATTATTTTAGAGTTAAAGATGATCGACTGATATTTACATCCAGAAATCGAATGCTCTATCCGGGAGATTATAATTTTACTCCGCGAAGACGAGAGTATCGACCAGTCTTAACTATTATTAATAATGATGAGTATAGAACTTCGACCAGTATTGAGTTTATGCAGACCTTAGATCGCGAAAAAGAAAGGCTTATGCAAATTTATGGACTAGAGAATGATGACTATGACGACCTCGCAAGATTGGCCTTTGGCATACTAGGCAATGAGTCTAGGTTTGGAGAAAGTCCAAAATATAAAGTAAAAGAGGCCTTTCCTTTTGTTGTTTCACTGCTCAAGGGCGATGGCCTAGATACCTCTCAAAACTCGCGCGGTCCTACTCAAATTAAGAATGTTCCCCGTGCCATTGAAGAACATTATGGTGTGACTAAAAGCTCACTCACAAGACCTGATCATGCGGCCGTGGCCACACTTGGTTTTTTGGCCGAGGCCTTATCTGAGTTGCGCTCGAGAGAGCGACATCACCCCGATATTACACCTGAGAACCGGGTTGAATACCTGCATTATCTATACATGGGGCGGCATGACTTAATTCGCACTGGAGCGGCCACCCCCGAACGCAATATTTATTATCGGCAGGCCAGAAACTACGGCCAATCCTTGATCCAAATTGACCCGCGAACACACGAGTAGAGATCATAATTTTCACACTCATAATATTCTATTTGACTCTTAGCGCTATCATTGTTAGATAAGCCCTGTTTACAAGTTATTGATGGGGGATGGCCGTGAAACGCTGCTTTTATATATCAAATGCATATGATGGGGCCTATTTTGTGCTTACAGATAATATGGATGAGTATCTACGGAAGATGATGGCCTATATGGCAAATCTTCAACGCTCAGGCAAATGCAATCACTACAGCTTTGGTAGCGTTGAGATGACTGAGGCCGAGTATTCAAGCTATCGAGAAAAGGCCGTCAACTTTGAAAAAGAGCGAGTGCAAGCTGTTCAAGAGCAAAAAGAAAATTCACCTGGGACTCAAGAATCGAAAAAGTCTGATTCAGATCGACCAGGCCTAAGGCTTATTTAATTTCTCGCATTCGAAAAGAGCTCAAAACACCTAATAAGTTCAATACAAGAATGAAGTAGAGGGTCTCTGTGAGTCCAAACCTATCGCTAAAGACTCCAAGTCCAGCTCCTAGAATCGTCATCATTCCCATCCAAGTATTGGCCATAGCAACATATAAAGGCCGCTCCTTACTTGGTGCATAGTCTACAAGGTAGGTTTTGCGGCCGATTCTCGCTCCGGCCTGGGCCATTCCAAGGCCAAAAAAGACTAATAAATAGATAATCGCGGCCACCTCAGGACCTATGCCGTCGGCATGTCTTAACCACTCAACCACTACCGCGATAAGGCCTGAGGCCAGGGCGATGAGACCTGATACTGACATCACCTTATTTGCCGTGATATCTGAAAACTTTCCCCAAAAAGGAGAGGATAATATTTGAGAAAGTGAAAGTGCAAAAATAAGACCGCCCATTTGCAATAGAGGCGACTGTCCTAATTCCCGAGCGTGCAAAGTATAAAAGGGAATAGAGAGCGTGATACTTAAAAGATAAGTTCTTGAGATAAGAAAACTTAAAAAGACGCGATCTTGTTTGAGTAACTTAAATCCAGTGCTGAGCTGATGAATAGCACTTTTTCCACCCTCGACTTCGCCAGCGAACTCGTCAATTTGATAAAAACATAAACTGGATACAAACCACAAAAATGATGCGAATAAAATAAGGTAGGCGTAGTGATGAATAGGACTGCTCTCTTTAAGATAAAAATGGATCATGATGGCGGCCATCAGACTTAAAGTCCCTCCCAACATTCCTCGCATTCCAAGCAAAGACCCTCGTGCACCTTTAGGAATCGTTTTTCCGAGCACGTCGCTAAAGGCAACAGAGGCCACGCCGGAACCTACACTAAATAAAAAGAATACGGCCAAAATAATGGGCCATGTGAGCTGATCCGCGTTTGAAAAAGTCAGGAGGTAAATCACAAGTAGACATAGGCCTTGAAAGCAGGCCGCGGCAGACCAGATGAGCTTTCGCTTTTTAAATGCTCTGATTTTTCCAGCAACAATGAGTTGAGGAAACATTGAGCCGACCTCTTTTGCTGGTTGTAGAAGTCCAATCGCAGCATGAGGAGCACCAAGTGCTGCTAGAATCCAAGTGAGTACAATAGAAGGACTTGCTAGTTGTTCGGCAAGCTTTGATGCCATTCCACTGCATAAATTCCAAAAATAATTGTGAGGCGCCTCACGGCAAGCTTGATCTCTAATTTCTGAGCAAACGCGATCGTCCTCAAGTTCAGGATAAATAATCTCATAGATATTTTTCGAATTAGATGTTGTGCCACCGTGAGAGTTCTTAGACATAGTTACCTTGTTTTGTTTGTAATTTTTTCATACTTACTACATTAAAATAAACTTTATCTTATAATGCAGCGAGTCCCATATATGTTTTAAAATCGATAATAAAGGCCAAAATATGTTTAAAAAACCATTTTTCCTTGTACTTTGTATTCTTGCTATAACAATACCTATGACCGGACAAAGTCAAGTTACTCGACAAGAACTCAGTGCTGTTTTTGATATCTATTTTGAGATATATACACCTCGTCTTAATGAAGGTGAGCGAATTAAATTTAACCATATTGCATTCGAAGGCCAACCGGACTGGCTTGATTACGATGTTTTTCGGGCCTCTTATCATTATGGCCCTGACTATGATGGCAATCACATACACTATGTTTGGATCTTTGGAGGAGTTCTTACCGCAGACTTTATGACAGTTGATGGTCTGGGCCTTTTAATGTGTCATGAATTTGGTCATGGCTTTGCTGGGCCTCCTTACAAAGTTAGTGGTTCGTCGACTGAGGGACAGGCCGACTACTACTCTACGGGACGTTGTCTTGATGACTTTTTTGATAGATGGCCTCTAGATCAATCGATCGAGGAGCATTACTCAGATTATCCAGTAGAAGTTTTAGAGTTATGCGATTATGACCTGAGATGCCTAAGGAAAATGCGTGCGATCGAAACTCGCATGGGAGACTTTTATTATAATGAAGATACGATAACTTCTTTACTCGATCGCGATGAATCGATTGTTGATATTGTAGAAACTGATGATTGGTATTATCCTTCTCAACAGTGTAGAGTTGATACTTATATTGCCGGAGCTTTGGAGTTACCTCGGCCGAGTTGTTGGTATGCTCCTGGTACATATAGTCTCACGAAAAAAGGGAACTGATTGTCAGGTTTGATTGAGCATGAATATTTTTTACCAATTGTTGGGATAACCTTGGCCGGAATCTCAACTGGTATGGGTGCTCTTTTTATCTATCTCAAAAAAGAATTTAA
>SKIL01000137.1 GCA_007116425.1 Bacteriovoracaceae bacterium
GATTTTTAAGTTCAATTGCACTTTTTGAAATAAGGCCTTCACCGGTCCACCCTGGAATAAGAAAGTTCGATGGGGTGAAATTTTGGGAACTACTATGAATGAGCGCAGACTGCTCCGATCTCTGGGGCGGTTGAGGATGAATTAGGCGATTTTGAACGAGCTTGTGGGTAATTTCTTGATCAAAAATTTGATCAAACGAAGCCGACCCCTTGACTTGAAGGTCTGCTCGAGATTTTTTCGATGATTCAATAAGCCATTGGCCAGCTTGGAAAGGCTTCTTGTTCATCGTCCCCTCATACTAACGGGATGATAAAATTCACTCATAATTAATTGATCTTGATTAAAATTTTTAACCTATTTCCCCATACCTAAAAAGGTTCAAATATAGTGACAAGAAAGCAGGTGAAAAATCAAACTTAATATTTTTATTTCTTTGAGAAACTTTTAAGAGCTTATTAATTTCAGTAACTTAGTTTTTTTAAAGTTTTTTTGGCTATGTGTCGAAAAGTAAGTAGATCAAGCATTTTGCTGCAGTGTGTGGCATGGGTTTTGTGTTGATGTTTTAATCGGGAGGGCCCCCATGGGCGAAAATTCAAAAGATCAAAATTTTAATCAAAGTGAGCTCGAAGACATTATGAATGAGATTGAAGAACTAGAGAAGGAGGTTGTATCCGAAACTAGTTCTGAAATGGATTCGGCACAAGACTCAGATGGCCCTTTAGAAGTAAGTGGTCAGGCCGAAGAAATCGCTGCATCTATTGCTGAGGTGACTTCTAAAGCACCAGAGGAGCATCAACAAAAAGAAGAAGCAAAACAAGGTTTACAATCCTCAATTGATGCAGAGCTTGAGCAAGCGATGCAGTCAAGTGAGTCATCTGAGTCTCCAGTTGATGTGTCCGCAGAAGAAGGTCAGACCTATGAGGAAGACTCCGAGTTAGAGGAAGAACCTGCAATTGAATTTGATGAAAGTGAACTAGAGGCACTGGAGTGTGATTTAGAGGATTCTCCTGAAGAGTCAAATGTTGTTCAGCTTAAAAAAGACTCCTCTTCTACAAGTGTCCCAGGTTCTGAAGTTGAACTTTCGGCGAGAGGCCAAATGGGGCTCCACTTAAATTTTCATTTGGGAGAGGATCTTGCGAGTCTTGATATTGATCAAGAAGAAGGTCTCACGATTGAGATGAGTGGATTCACGCTTCATCTACATCCTGAAAGTGGGTGCCGAGTTGAGCTAGAAGGCGGAATTCAGTTTACGGTTCCTATATCTGGTGGAACTCCTGTAATGGCAGGACAAAAGACGAAGAAGTCAGCTTAGAAAGTTTTTCAATCAAAGCAATTTCATGAGTATCAAAATTCTTGGTGGTCTACTTAAAGGCCACCCAATTCATTTTAAAGAGTCTGAAGGCCTAAGGCCTACGACGGTCATGCTGAGAAGAAAGCTTTTTGATGCTTTTCAAAATTTATCCGGTTATTCATTTGTTGACCTTTGCGCTGGCTCTGGGGCGATGGGGATTGAGGCCTGGTCAAGGGGAGCCAATGAAGTTTATTTAATTGAAAAGAACCCAAAGGCAAAAAGTGCTGTGAAGAAAACTATTCAAAACTTGAAAGAAAGCTTTGCTGAGCAGATAGGGCAACGCCCAATTTTTCTTGAGTGCCAGGATTGTCTTAAGTTTTTAAAGGCGAATGAGCTGTTAAAGAGCTCAAATTCAATTCTATTTTTAGATCCTCCTTACCATGATGAAAGCCTTTATCTGAGTGTTTTTAAGCTGTTAGAGGAGGAGAGCTATGTTGGAACTCTCTGGTTTGAATTTGACCTAAAACAACTAAAAGGCTGGAAAGGTCTCGTGAGGGGTCGAGCGCATAAGGTTTATAAGAGTTCTGGTCGTCAGATCGTAGTCGTTGAGTACTAGTTTCGGTTAATCTGAACTGGTTGTTTCTTTCGTTTTCTTTTTTTGATTCTTTGGCCAGACTTTTGCTTGATTTCGTTCTTAAATGAATTGTAAAAATTATGAGTTATATCGTCTGCAAATAGAGGGAGATTGAGATGGTTAAGTTGAGCCAACGAGTTCAAGGAATTTCTGAAAGTGTTACATTAAAGTTAAATGCTAAGGCCCAGGCCCTAAGCGAAGAGGGGAAGCAGGTCTATAATTTGACTGCTGGCCAACTTCCTTTCAGGCCAATTCAAGACTTTTCAAATCTTATTGCAAAAGAGCTCGATTTTCTCAAAAGCTACCAGTATTCACCTGTACCGGGCTTTCCTGAGTTAAGAAAGAAGTTGGTTGAGCATATAGAAAAAACTCGCAGTATCAGTTTTGAAAAGGCGGGAATTGAAGTCGATGCGGTTGTAGGAAATGGGGGAAAACACGTACTTGCCAATTTATTCTCCGCACTCGTTGACCCTGATGACGAAGTTGTTCTGATGGCACCTTACTGGATTTCATATACCGAAATGACAAAACTTGCTGGAGGAGTGACAAAAGTTGTTGAGGCAAATGTGTTTGATGCTTTTGTTCCCTCTCTTGAAAAACTTGAGCAGCAAATGACAAGCAAGACAAAAATTGTCGTTCTTAATTCTCCTAATAATCCATCAGGTATTCACTATTCAAAAGAGTGGATGGAGAGCTTTGCTCAGTTGATGAAGAAGTATCCTGAGGTGTCGATTATTTCTGATGAGATTTATTTTCATTTAAACTATTTTGATCCAGCACCATCCTACTTTTATCAAGATCATCCAGAGCTTTTAGAGCGTACTTTCATTGTTGATGGTATTTCTAAAAGTTTGGCCGCAACTGGCTTGCGCGTTGGCTATGTCATTGGGCCAAAAGATGTGATGAAAGGAGTTTCACGTTTACAAGGGCAAACAGCTTCGGGAGCTAATAGTTTAATGCAAAGAGCTTTAATGAGCTTTGATTTTGATAAAACACAAGAATATTTAGAGCCGATAAAAATTCACCTAAGGGATAACTCTCGCATTCTAAGAGAGAAGTTTAGGGAAGGCCAACTTAATAGTATTTGGTATCAGACACAATCGGCTTTTTATTATCTTGTTGACTTCTCTGGAACTCCTGTCATGGAGAAGTTCAGAAAGAATGCATCTGACGATAAAGATTATGCTGCCGATATTTGTGAGTTATTGCTTGAGGAGTATGGTGTCGCAATTGTTCCCGGTAGTGATTTTGGAGCTCCAAATACTGCTCGTTTGAGCTTGGTTCCCCCAAAAGAGCAATTCAGTGAAGCGATTTCTCGCTTGGTTGACTTTTTGACTGCGAAGTAGGGTCGATACTTAATAAACGGATGATTTTGGCCCTAGAAACTGCTCTAGGGCTTTTTTTTATTTTTTTTTTCAGTTAAAATAATCATATGATCAAAATATATTCTCTATTGAGGCCATTTTTTGTTCTTACCCTTTTAATTTTTAGTCAAAAATCTTTTTCCCAATTATACATCTCTGGGGATTGGAATTTAGGCGTTGTCATGTCTGATAGTGATTTTAATAATGGTGCAACTTCAGGAGCTCCAGGAATTGCTTTTGGGTTTAGGGCCGGCTTACTTTCTCCTGAAATCTTCTACAAACGTTTTCGTTTCGATCAAGAAGAATCAATCGCTCCATACGGTGATGTTTTAACTGAAATAAAAAGCGAAACATTAGGGCTGGGATTAAGGCTAAATCATCACCTCTTGCTATATTCAAAGTTTGGTGTGGCCTTTCATTTTGTTGAGGCCGATTACGCGTCCCTTCAAAGTACACAAACTCTTGAGTCTGTAATTGATAAAACATGGGCTTCTCCATTTGTTGGTGGAGGGTTTAAGTATCCTATTTCCCCGTCATGGGAATTTTTTACCGATATCGCTTTTTATTTGAGTTCAAAAGAGTTCTCTATTTTTAATTGGGAATTTGGTTTGCGCTTTTACCTGCCTTAATACGGACTTTTTTTCAGCATTCTATTTAATCTCGCTCTGAGAGACAATAGAGAGGGCACCGTTTTGCCGTGGAGAATATCTGATGAAAAAAATCAGTCTCGCTTTTCAAGTTTTTGTATTTTTGACATTACCCGTTTTTCTCTCTGGTTGTGGTGAAACATCTGATGAGGAGGTTGGGCGCGCTATTTTAAAGGCCAATCAACTTTTAACGACAAGACAGTGCAATGAGGCGATAAGAACATTGGAGTCAGTTGGCCGTCGAAATGATCACGGCCCCTATCTCTTTACCCTCGCGTCGGCCTATGCATGTCGGGCTGGATACTCTGAGTTGAGACTTTTTGCTGATGACCTTTCTAAAATTGGAGATCCCTCTTTGTTTGGTGGCTTTACTCGTTTTACGGGAGCTGACTCTTGGGATGATCTAGATTCGAGTTCTTATTTTGATCTTCGTGAGGCAATTGAAATTTTAAAATATGCTGGTGGTCAGTCACGTCTTCAAAATCCTTCAACTCAAGTTCTTCGCTCTCAAATTGGTGAGTGGAGTGGAGATCTTTTTGGCTCGACTGCTTATATGAGTTTACTTCAACTAGGGAGATATTTATTTTTTCTTGGTGATGTGGATGATCTAAACCCTGGAGTTAAGCGGCGTTGCTTGCTTCATTATGATGATTCTGACCCTATATTAGTGAGTTATTTTGATCCAGGTGGGGCCGGAGCTGGAGGGAGTGAGTGTGAAACTACTGCTCAGATGACAGCAAACTCAGTATTAGGAACACCTGGAGATTATGACGTCGAAATGATCTGCCAAGGCATAGTTTTACTAAATACACTTCGAAACTATATTCCACTTGTTTTAGCGGGATACTCTGGA
>SKIL01000061.1 GCA_007116425.1 Bacteriovoracaceae bacterium
TTACCACTATATTGGTGCCGCTTATATGGCATGCCAACTAGTACAAGAGGGAGTCTCTTCTGGTATGGCCAAACGAATTCAAACAATTGCAGGGTGGGCCTATAGAACCGTTCGCATGAATCATATTATTGAAACGGATCTTGGGAACTATGAAATCGTTGAGAACGCTTATCAAAACTACCTTGAGAATACACCTCAAGATGAAGTCAAAAATCGAGTAGATTGGCTTATGGATAATGATGAGATTTCTTTTCAAGTTTTATGGAGTTATCCATTCGATGGAACAAAAGAGCATTTGGATGCGATTCTTGAAAGGTTTGATGCTGCTAAAGTTATCAGTGAGATGACCATTGGAGGAGGAACAATTTTAGGTCGAAGTGTTCCTCACACAAATTTGACCTTGAGCTTTCGAGGTGATCCTGTAAGTCGATACATCGCAGGTCAAGAGCGGCCGACTAACAGGCGTGGAAGGCGCTCTCGACAAATGGACTCAAACGATTTTGATTGGGATCAAGAGAGATTTGAACGCGCTCAAAGAAGGGCCCTGACTTATTTAGTTGATTGGGATTGGACGACAAGTCAGCATCGAATCGGAGCAGAGTTTGGAGCATCCAATTGTGAGCGTCGCCCTTCAGATTTTAGAGAAGACGACGTTGCCTGTGAGGCGCTCTCTCTAAACCCTGGTGAAGTTTGTGAAATCAACTATTCAAAACAACAAACTGTAAAAGATCTTATTATTCTTGGTCCCGTTCGCGATGAACATCCACTATCAGGATGGCTTGGTTTCGTTAGTGATTTGAAGGATATCAATGATCACCTCATCAACGAAACTCTCGACCCTGGTATTGAAGAGATCATAAATGATCATGGTGGATTAGAAATTCATAACTTGTATTAAGAATATGTGTAATAAGTACTTATACGCTAGATGTATTTACTCTATATGATAAATACTCTAATTATGAAATTTCATTTCCTTACACTCTTTTTAAGTTTTCTACTTGCCCTATCATCAAAAGGCTTTTCTTACGAAGTTCGTGAAGTCACGTTTCAAGAGGGTGTAGCTGATCTAACTCATGCACGAGCTTTGGCCGAATACATGATGGAAAAGGCCGCGCTCGAAAATAAGTGGAGAGTCGGGCGCTATCACAGCAATCGTATTTTTGAGAATGCACTAGAGCGATTCAGAAGAACCGAAATTCGTCAGCTTGGGCCTGAAAGTAGGTCTAGGTTTTGTTCGGCCGGAGCACTTGCTTATACTTTAAATTTTATTGGAAATGATATCTACCTGTGTCCTAGAGCGCAGATGTTAGATGAACAAATACTTGCTCAAGTGCTTGTTCACGAAGTTGGTCATCTCATTCTTGGTGGAAACGAGTGTGTGGTTACCCAATTTGAACTACTTACTTCTATTCATTCCCCAAAAGGTGTTGTCTATAGAAATGGCTATTGGGATGAGTGCAGAATAGATTCACTTCTTGAGCGAGTTCGTGCTCTTAACTAAAAAGAATCTCTATAATTTTTACAGTCGGGTGCTGTGCATTACTTTTTCGTATTAAAATCACGCCATGAAAACACTTAAAATTTATATCAGTGCTCTGGCTCTAAGTACTTGTTACTCTGTATCCCACGTCGAGGAACAAGGATAAGAAGATAGATGTATTTAAAAAGCGCAAAGACATTACTTTTTGCCTTCATAGGTCTATTCCTAGTGGCATGCGGTGATCACAATCTATCAGATGATTTTGATCTTGAGCTTTATTCGCAAAATATTATTCTCAATGGGGTTGATACTCGTGAGCGTATAATATCACCAGTCGGTGTTGAATCTTATGTCGGTGTGGTTGAGGCGAAGTTTGAAGGAGCTCAGAGTTTTATCCGTTGTACTGCTACTCTTATTGCCGAAGACTATCTTTTGACTTCTGCTCACTGTCTTTTAAATCAAAATCTTGCTCAGCTTGAGTTCTTAAGATTTAGGCCACAGGTGCTAGGCCCAAACTCTCGCCATCGTGTTTATGAACTTGATGCAGCTTGGGTTCCTCAAAAATTTGTGGAGCTTTTAGAGGAGGGCCGAGTCCCGGTTTCAAAGCTTGGCCGCTATGATATTGGAATTGCAAAGTTTCAGAGTCGTCGCTTTTCGCGCTCGCCAGGCGTTCGCTATGGTTATGCTCAAATTGGGCCTACTGATCTGAATAAACCTTCTTTCGAGGCCTATGTTGTCGGCTATCCGCGAGACAAGGATCTGTTCACTCTATGGCGATCAGAGTGCCAGGTTACGGCCTTATCTGAAAATACGATGCGAACTCCTTGTGATCTTTTGCCAGGGCAGAGTGGTGCACCCGTTATCGATATTTCGGGAGAGCAAGAGATCGTACGTGGTGTTTTTAGTTTTGCGAGCGCTCTACTTGCAATGAATTACTCCACTCAAATTTCATCAGATTTTTATCACGATATTCATAGAATTCTTGCTGGTAAAAAGACTCTGAAAAAGTTTAAGCCTATTTATTAAATGGCCAATACCATTTGTGATAACGTGAATTCGAATAATGATCTTGGAGTCGAGATGGATTGTAAAAATGCCTGATTCAAGATTTTCCGATTTGATATAATCAACAATCGCCTCTCTGATACCCATATTTCCTCTGAAAATATAGGGAGCTCTGTTGAAAGAACTCCCCATAACTGTCTAAAACTCTCTACTTTGTTTTTGAGAAATACCAGTCCGTCACATCGTGCACAGAACTCATTCTTTGCTCTGCCTCTTGTGTCGTCTTCGGAGGTGGAACAATGCACGCTTGTCCAGGCTTCCAGTTTTCAGGTGTCGCAAATCCGGTTTGATCGCTATGTTGGAGACCTTGAACGAGTCGTAAGATCTCAGGAATAGAGCGCCCATTTGACATCGGATAGTAAACAAATGCTCTAAGAACTCCTTTCGGGTCGATGATAAAAGTCGCTCTAACCGCCGAAGTATCTCCTGCCCCCGGATGAATCATTCCATAAGCTTTCGCCACATCCATGGAAAGATCTTCAATGATTGGAAATTTTACCTTAACTCCAAAATTCTCCTCTAGGCTTCTTACCCAAGCTATATGGGAGTAGACACTATCAATCGAAAGTCCAAGCAACTCTGTGTTGATTTTATCAAACTCGTCTTGATGATTGGCAAAGCCAATAAACTCAGTACTACAGACCGGTGTAAAGTCTGCAGGGTGACTAAAGAGCACTAACCACTTTCCTTCGTAGTCTTTGAGTGATTTCTCTCCATGCGTTGTTCGCGCTTTAAAATCGGGTGCTTTTTCATTGATTCTTGGTAGTCCGTAATTTTGTTGATTCATGTGAGTCTCCTTTATTTTGCTTTGATCCGACTGTGGATGTACTTAGTCTATAGCTATCGGTGCAGTGAATCTAATAGATAGTTGTTATGGTGAGATCAAGTTGCGAGTATGTGCTGGGACATATTTTTAATGAAGACATAGTAAAAACAGGGATATAAACTGTTCTATCTGGTTTTATTTTGGGAACAACTCAAGGGGAAGAGTATCGCTTTATTAAATCGTCTTATTTATTTTGTCGCGCGCTTTTTACAGTGGAGCTATCGCTTTGAGTTTGAAGGCCAAGAGAATTTAGACCAGCTTAAGGCCCAGAAGACCAATTACCTATTAGGGATTTGGCACTACGGTCTTCTCGCGGGAATTTTGGCCCAATCGGCCTCAAAAAAATCTTATGTTGTGATTGTTTCAAAGTCTAAGGATGCTGAACCAGTCGCCTATACATGCCAGAGACTCGGACATAAAACGGCCTTAGGATCTTCTCGTAAGGGAAATGTTGATAAGGGGGGAGCTGCGGCAAAGGCCGAAATGATAGAACTACTTAAAATGGGATATCCTGGCGCTGTGACGGTGGATGGCCCTCGAGGCCCCGCTTTAAAAGTCAAGCGTGGGATTATTGAGATGGCCAAGGAGTCGGGGGCGATGATTGTTCCCTATACAATAAAGGCCCAAAGAAAAATAACGTTCAATAGTTGGGATAATTTTCAGTTACCGCTTCCATTTACAAGAATAAAAGTTTTTTACGGACGGCCGGTTGATGTGAGCGCACTTTCGGTTGAGCAGGGACAAGTTGCTGTTGAACAGGCCATGCTAGAAGCACATAATTCTTAAAATTCCACTACAGGCATTATCCTCAAGTGGGTTTCCTGATAACTGCAGTAAAAGGTATTGGCTTGTTCGTGAGTTAAAATATTCTTTAATAGAGTCGAGGGTTTTAATTTCATTATTTTCAAAGCTTGCAAATTCAAGCATGGGAAGAGATGCGATCGCTCCAATATCTTGAATTCGGTTATTGTTGAAATAGACCGCTTCTAAGTGAGGCATTTGACGGATAAACTCAATGCTTTCCAGTCGATTTCCACTTAGATCAAGCATTGAAAAATTTGTATAATCTCTAAGCATATCGATTGACTCTATGTCAGCGTCGACCAGGTCAAACATTGACTCCTCTCGAAAGCTTTCGTGGGCCTTTCTACAGTCACTCTCATTGGTGATATATAAAATTTCTTTCATGATGAGCTGTTCATCTCTTGTTGGAGGGTGCTCTCCGGTACAACTGCGATAAAAAAGTGTTTTGTGATGAGTTGAGGCTTGTTTATATCTTCCGCTCAAATTGATTTTATCAGCGTTGTTTTGAGTGAAAAAATTTTCATCGAGATAATTGAGATCTAGTTGAATTTCTTTAAGCTCTTTGAAGGCATTCATGAAATCGACGAGAGCTCTTGAATCGTCAA
>SKIL01000262.1 GCA_007116425.1 Bacteriovoracaceae bacterium
CCAATCAACAGTTAAGCTCTGCCATAACTTTTACGACCTCACATCTGATTGTTTTATTCCACGAGATAGACAAACTCTTGAAGCAAGAAGTGGCCAATTGGAAAAAAATAGCTTTAAAACTAAAAGAGCTCGATTTTTTGGGCAAGAAATAAACTTATAAACAACGTAAGATACCATCCTCGCAAACGGTATCTAAACCTTCCTGGCAAAAACCGGCAGGACTTCCACTAAAACAAGCAGTTCCCTCCAGAGCAAGAGCTTGATTAAAATAGGCCTGCCCTCTAAAACAGGCCGGCGAGCCTCGCCGTCCACATCTCTCAGGTCCACAATAATAAGAGTGACCTTGAGGACAGGCAATTTCACCAACGACTCGATAAGATCCACTCTCACAGTTTGAACAAACGTTTTCTAAAATCTCTTCGCATTTATTATTTAATTGATAACAGACCTGGTTACTTATTCGCTCCACTCTACGAGAGGTAAGAATTTCACCTATCCAGAATGCTCCACTTAAGGAGTTTTCAAAAAATGGCCGAGCAAAGCGATCATAGCTTCTATTTTGACCGATATTCATAAAAACAATCTTTAAGTCATTTCCATCCATACTTAAACTAAGCGAGTCTGTTCTAAATCGAACACTAAAGTCTCTAATAAGATCACTCTCCCATAAAGTCTCACCAGCAAGTAACCCTCTTGAACAGCTACTTTCATCTTTTGAGACTATTAAAACCTTTAAAAAATGTTCTCCATCAGCAGAGCGCCGATAAAATAAACATTGATCCATGTCCAAGGTCTGCTTATGAAACCGAACTCTCAATAATGTCATCCATGCATTTGGAGCGACAGAGATATCTTGGCCTCCTCGGTGTAAATCAGGATGAACTTCCTCTAAGCTGATGGCCTCACTCCACTGCTGAGGCCAAGAGCTTTCACTTTTTTCAAAGTGACAAGAAAACACAAAAGAACAAATAAATAGAAGTAGAAAAACTTTGTTCATCATAAAAATTTACTAACGCCTTCGCTTCATACATCGAAATCCGATTTTAAAACTATCAGACTTCTCATCAGGATGTTCCAGTCTCCAATTAAAGTTTCTTAATCCAAAACCGGCTCCATCCCAATAGGCCCTTTGTCCGACTCGATGCCATGGACTTTTTGCAGAGAAATAAAAGCTAGATGCACGTAAGTTGTCTCGAGGGCGCAAAGGATTAACGACATACTCGGGAAAACCTCCAAGGACTTGGAAAATTCCCGACCAAGTTGGACTTAGAGGAGAATGCTTATATTTAGAAAATTCTTCCAAGCACTCACTTGTAAATACTTTTAGGCACTCTTCTTGAGTCATATCATACGGTGGTTCAAGTTCTCCCCTCTCTCCAAAACGGATATCATATAAGAAACTATCACGCTCACGAGCACTCCAAGGGTATGGCGGAAGCCGAAAACGGTCAGGTCTTGGATTAGAAATATCACGAGGAAAAAAAGACATCGCATCTAAAACTTGTGAAGAAAGAACTTCTGAGCCATAAAAAGCGCAATAGGAGTGCATCTCTTTAGCATTTAAACCGGTTGCAACAGCATAAGGACTATGTCCCTCTTTTAAGCTATTAACCTTTTCTTTTAAGTTCTCATCTAAACTCAGCTCCGCCCATACCTTTAAGTCGGCAAAGCGAACTAAGTATTGATCGACAAAAACTTCCGCCTGAAACGAATCCCAACCTTCTCTCTCGTCAGCACGTGAAGCATTAATAGGATAAAGTCGTTGAGGAAGGGCCATTTGATGACATGACCAAGGTAAAATTAAGTTACCACCTTTGATTCCGTTAGAAACAGTTACGCGAAGACCTCGATCAAAAACTTCCGGGAAGTCATGATAATGAATTGGCCCCTTAACTCTAATTTCCAAATGCTCTAGTAAAGAATGACCACTTAAACACTTTAAAACTTCTGGATTGCACTGCAAAATATGATCACCGTAATATTGGGCCTGATTATAAATATCAGCACATTCGGTATTACTCGATAATGAGTTCCAAATATCTCCGTTTCGCCAGATATTACTAATTATCTGTAAATCACGTTTAAAGCTTTGCTGATCCTGAGTAGATAGCTCTGCCTTTTGATTCTGGGTAGATTGCCATAGATAAGCAATCATCGCGCTTATCAAAAAGGCGAGTAGAGTGATCGGGATAATTATTTTACTACGTCTAAGCATTATTTTTCATTTTAAGATATACGAGACCAATTGGTCTAAGCAGTGTAAAATATTAGGCAAGACTTGTAATTAATAAAACAAGATAGGAGCTCCTAATGCTGGACTGGATTGAATTGGCACAAGAAAAAAAAGAAACTAATAGTGAAATACTTTCGTTTCAAGATTATATGGATATTTTCCAAAAACACCCCTATCGAGAGTGCCGACCAAGTTATCAATACCTAAAAGACATGCTTAATTATTATGGAAAAAATGAAGATCAAAGCTTTAAACTCTTTGAAACTCATCACCCTGACTCACCCCCTGTTTATGGACAAACAAAAACTCAACAGGCGCTCTATCAAAATCTTCGCAATTTCAGTGAAGAAGGCATGAATAATAAATTCATCTTACTTGTAGGCCCAAACGGCTCCTCTAAATCAAGCTTAGTTAGAAAACTTATGAAAGGTGCAGAGGAATATTCAAAAACTGATGACGGTTGCCTCTATTCATTCAGTTGGGTCTTTCCTATCGATAATTATGTAAAGGGGACATTAGGTCTTAATACTACTCCTCGCGAAACAGATATAAAAACATTTGCATACCTAGAAGATAAGGATATTTCCGCAATTCTCACTTCAGAACTTAAAGACCACCCCATCCTCTTAATTCCTCGCGAGTACAGAAGAGAGATCATAAAAGAGTTACTTGAAGATTATCCAGACCTTTACGATAGCGTTCAAAAGTCTTACCTCTTTAAGGGAGACCTCTCAAAACGCAACCGAATGATTTATGATGCCCTTTTAAAAAACTATAAAGGAAATCATAAAGAGGTTCTTAAACATATTAGGATTGAGCGCTTTAATATTAGCCGCCGATACTCGACAAGTGCAGTGACAATTGAGCCACAAATTCACGTCGACGCCCGAATGCAACAAATTACAATGGATAAAAGACTAGCAAGCCTTCCACCAAGCTTGCAATCACTCAACCTTTTTTCTCTTCAGGGTGAAGTCGTTCTGGCCAATAGAGGGATTTTAGAATTTTCAGATCTTTTAAAAAGGCCGCTAGATAGCTATAAATATCTCCTACAAACCATGGAAACGGGAAGCCTTAACCTGCAAGGCATTCTAACCGAACTTGATATATTTTTTGTTGGAACATCAAATGAAGTCCACCTTTCTGCATTCAAACAACATCCAGACTTCAACTCATTTAAAGGTCGATTCAACTTCGTTCGTGTCCCCTACCTTCTAGACTATCGAAAAGAAGAAAAAATTTATGAAGATCAAATAATAGGACTAAAAGAAAAATCTCTATTTGAACCACATTCCATTGAGGCCTTATGCTTATTCGCAGTTTTGACTCGAGTAAGACAGCCACAAGTAAAAAACTATGCAAATAAAAAACTCGCTAATATCGTAACTAATCTCAATCCACTGGAGAAGGCCATATTCCTAGCAGAGAATAAAGTTCCAGAGCGACTCGATAGTGAGTCAGGGCAAATCCTTAGATCAGGCAAGAATGAACTTTTAGAGGAGTTTGAAAACGAGAATCTTTATGAGGGCAAATTTGGAATTTCTCCACGCGACCTTAAAAATATGATTTATCGTCTCACTTCAGAGAGTAAAAACATTACCATCGTTGAAATTGTTGAGTATTTAGAAAAATTTATTCAACTAAAAAATGAGTATGACTTTCTCAACATGACACCTCAGGCAGATTATCACCACCCGGCTCGATTTATTGCTCTAATAAAAGAACACACACTCAATATTTTTGATGAAGAGTTTAGAGATTCACTCGGAATGGTCGATGATCGATCGTATGAAGACTATATCCGTAAATATGTCCAAAATATCAATGCGATGATTAAGGGTGAAAAAATCAAAAACTCCGTCACGGGGAAATTCGAAGAGAGTGATCAGTACTTCATTCAGGAGTTTGAAAAAAGTATTAACTTAAAAGAAAAAGCTGAAGACTTCCGCTCACACTTAATCTCCAAACTTGGAGCATACTATTTAGACAACCCAGGCCAGGGAATTGTCTATATGGAGGTTTTTCCAGAAGTAGTCTCTAGACTGAAAGAATCATTTAGAGAAGAGCAAAAGAAAGTGATCAAAAATGTTTCCAGAAATATCGTCTACTACGAAGCAGAGATGGATATATCCAGCGACAAAGAAAAAGAAAAAACACCACTTTCAGAAGAGAATCGCAAGCTTATCAAGGGCATTATTACTAATCTTAATAAAAATTATGGCTATGGACTTACCGGCGCCTTAACTTTAATTAAATACATAATTAAAGAAAAATATTAGAAACAATGTCAGTAATTGATAAGAAGTTTTCTTCTGATTTATACCAAATCACTTGGAAGGTAGAAGAAACTAATCACGGTTTGCGCTTAGATCAGTTTCTCATGACTTTTTTAGAAACTTGGTCAAGAGAGCAGATTAAAAAGAAAATAAAATCGGGTAGTATTCTCATTCACTCTCGTCCAGGAGTTCACAGACCGAACACAAAAGTTAATCACGGCGACAAAGTTACAATGACAACCAAGCGTGAGGACTTACTTGA
>SKIL01000144.1 GCA_007116425.1 Bacteriovoracaceae bacterium
GGGTCTTCAAACTTAATAGTGGGGAACAGTGCGTTCTGAGCTAGATTTCTGACAAATGAGCCATGAGCTTCGTTTTTGAGTAAAATTTAATTGTCGAGATTAATTTTTACCAACCACGAGGTGCCCATGACTCCAGAGCAGTATGTCGCAAAACGATTTATTTTACCAGATCTTAAGATTGAAAAAATTCTCAAGGCTTCTAACAAACTCCTCTATATTAAATGCTCTAAGACAACCGACTTTGAGGTTTGCAGGAAGTGCCCAACCAAGTCATATTCTATTCATGATCACAGAACTGTTACTATAAAAGACTCAAAACTTAGATCCAGTATGATGGAGGAGACGGGCGGATTTGAACCGCCGGCTTTACGGTTTTGCAAACCGTTCCATTGGACCTCTCTGGCACGTCTCCCCATATGAAGCGAGAGCCTATGATGCTGAAAATACTTAAATATGTCAATCTTTTCTTATGGGACTAAGTATTTGAAAACTTTGTCTTGCTCTTAGTTTGGAGCGGTGGGAAAGGGAAAGAGATTATTTTTATCGTTAACAAACTTCATTCCCTTGTGGTCGTCTCCGACCTCCTCGATCGAAATAATATGATAAAGAGAGAGGTGTAAACTCTTAGTTTGTTCAAAGCGTTGACGCAGTTTTTCCGTATTTGGGTCGACGATTACTCCTGAATTTTCGAAGAGGAAATCAGAAATTTTAATAAAGCCGAGTCCTAGTTCCGAATCAGTTATTTTTTTGACTTTTAGGGTGATATTGGCCTTTTCTAGAATCTTATCAAGATCTTTAAATGTCACAAGATAATATGTTTTCATTCAGTTCTCTTACCATTGATAAAGATAAAATTCAATTTGACAATAAATAAAGGAGCATTTTTATTTTATGCTCCTTTGATCGTATTACTAATCTACATTTGGATAATCCGGCCTTTTGGGGGTCACTGTATATAGACCTGGAAAAGTAGGAGGAGTCACCTGGTAAGCTTGTACAAGCTGATCTATCGGGGTGTACTCTAAGTTTGCAGTTCTTCCAATTTGATTGATTTCATCTCCTCGGTCAAGATAGTGGTGCATCACATTGTTGGGAAGCCAACGTAAATCAAAGTCTTGTGAAGATTGAGTCGTTACTGGTGTGGCCTGGATTAAATTAACAAAGTGAGCATAATCTCTTTCACCTCTAAGAGCTAAGAGCCAAGGATGGTTGAGGAGATCTCCGTTGTCTAGCATATCACCTTCCGTAAAGTGTTGGGTGAAATAATAGTACATTTCTCGATAGGCGATATTTGATTTTTCTTGCTCTCCGGTACATAAAAATAGACCTTGGCCAAAGGCTTCAGAAATGAGATCTTCATCATAAAAATCTACGAGACCTTTGAAATAGCGATCTTCACTAAAAAAGCCTGGTTGCATTCTTATTTCAAGGCATCGCTCATAGCTCTCAAAAAAGAGATCCATAGTCGCCCTCTGCATTGCCAAATATGTTCCTGAACTAACAGATGTCCCTTCACCAAGAGATCTTGATTGAGAAGCACTCCAGCCAGTATCAACACTGAAGACACCTAAGATACTGCCAACCACTCCTCCAAGTTTTTTTAATACAGAGAGGGGATCAAACTTTGCTCCAAGCGATGAGCTTAAGCTCTCACCATAATTTAATGAGAAGCTTGCACCCACGTTAAAGTTCATTGATTTTCCACCTAGGAAACGATAACTATCAACGGCCGTTGGTCTTAACTTTGTAGAAATGTGAAAGACATTATTAATATCCTTGCGGGCATTACTGACACACCTATGGTAGGCCATTTGAATTGTTTCTAATTGTGAAGAAGTGAAGATTGACCTGAATAGACCTTCTCTTCGCACTCCACCTTGACGAATATTTTTTCCAACTCTTTCTCCCATCATATAATGAGTCCAAGTATGACAGAGTCTTGCTGCCATATCTTGATCTGACATTTCTTGACCTCGAACAAAGTTAAGAAGGTCTTCTCTTGTGAGTGGTTCAAGGTTGCGATGATAAAACCTTGCCCATGGAGCGAAGTCACTAAAGTTCATATAATAAAGAAGAGTATCAATATTTGTAGGACCTTGCTCTTGTGCTACTAAGCAGTCCTTCAAGTAGTCTGAGCCACAAATTTGTCTCGCAAGATTAGTAAAATAATCTGGAGTATCGAATGAAGCATTTTTGTGTAAAAGTTTACCTTTTGCAGGGAGTGTCTTTAAGGGTGTATCCCCAAAAGAAATATAATCAAGCATAAACTCATCGGTATATCGACTTAACAGGGATTCATAAGTTTGTTGATTAATATACTCTAATTGAATTTTTTCTTGTCTTTTAATCAACTCTGTTACTGTAATATTATGCAAATGTTTTGCCGAACCATAAAACTTGGCAACATGAGGGTCATTGTCATACTCGGGAACTGAGTCATCAATCTTAAGAAAGTCACAATCAATAGTTGTACAGGTTACCTCTGTTAATTCATCTGTTGGCCTAACTCCTGCCCCAAAATTATTTGAAAGCATAATGATCGGACCCACAAAGGTTCGAGAAGGGAGTCCTGAGTCAACCGCAATAAGATCATCAATATCTGGTGCTCTTTCCATAGCATTTTCTAGTGCTCTTTCCTCTCTGTATGCGGAGTTTATTCCATTGTTTCTGATATCAAATGGAATTTGAGAAAAGAACCTTTCTTCATCAAGATTTCCAAGCGAGAGGTTGTGATCACTTGTTTGTGTTTGTCTGGGGGCAATTCTTTCTTGCTCACTGAGTGATTCCATTTGCTCAAGAATTGTCGCAGGGTCTAATTCTGTAATGGGAACATCCGGAGTAATGCCAAGTGCTCTTTCATCTATTGGAGATATTTCAATGAGAAAGTTTGACCTGATTCTCATCAGTCTAAGGTCGTTAACTGAGATTTCAATAGGTGTGATAATTCTACCAAATTTTACTCGAACAAGTTTTTTTACAGCACTAATGAATTCAACCTCTTTGTTGTGAGCATTTTCAATTGCCACAGATTCTTTAATTTGAGGATGGCTTTTAAGTGAGACACCAGAAGTTCGAGGGTCGTAATAATCTTTTTGTACTGCAATCTTAAGCAGGTATACTCCATCTCTTAATGACTCAATGGCATTACGGCCACGTGTAATACTATTATATCTGAGGACTCTTGGTTGGATGTCTAGGAGTAATGCTTTTTTTACTTGTAGGTTTAAAAACTCATCGATTTCGTAGCGGAAGCGAATTGTTTCATAGCCATAACCTGATAAAAATAGCTCTGAGCTAATTGCGTCCCGACTGTTGACTTCGTCGATATACTCTTGGCTTAATTTTCTTTCGTCTTGTCCAAACGTCCACCCGTAATCCCAAGGGTTGATATAGGCCCTGAGTGTTTCGGTTTGACCCGAAGGAATGTGCGTAACCTTAGTTTTTTTACCAATCAGTCTTTCTGGCTGGTAGTACTGATGGGTGACAGTGTCGACCCAGCTAAAACAACCGACATCTTCAGTGTTGACCTCGTATTGAGTGCCATCTTCTCTAGTAATCACAAAATCTTCAAAATTCGCAGATCTTCCATCAATTGTTCTTCTTACACACACTTCACTTCTATAAGCAATAGTTCGCTCAGTCGTTGTCTCGTCAGGAAGAACTCGCATAAAGCGAATGTCCATATGTCCAAACCTAAACGCCGAAAGTGATTGCAAGTCTCCATGTGACATTACAGCATCAAAATCTGCTTTTTGAAGCTTGTCATCAAACTTTGCCATTTTTGCTGGTGTATCATGGTAAGATAGGCGGGGCCGCATCCCGCCTCTTGATCCGATTAGTTGTGAATGATCTCCAAAACGATAAACGGCATAATGCCCTTCCAGACCTTGAATATTGTGTGGAATTACTCTTAAGACAATATCATAGTGACCATTAGTTAAATACCTCTCAATATCAGTCGTAAAAGTTATATCCATCTTGTCATCGTTAAAACGAATATGATTGGTGTTTGATTTTTGATCTGTTGAAGCTAGCAAAGGTCTTGTCACAGGCAGGATGTCGGTTTTTTCTTCACGAGTTGATGATGCTACTATCTGTGCATATATATCAAAATCACCTTGTGTAAGGTTGACAATAACCTTTTCTCCCAGGAGGTTTTGCATGACGACTCTTGGGGAGAGACTTAAGTTAATTTCAATTTCGTTTCCTTTTTCAAGAGCTTGCCTCGAATCAATTCGAACTGAAAGATCTCGAACTTCGATAGGGGTTTGATTTTCAAATTGTTGGGTTAAAAAGTTTTGGGCCTCATGTGCAGGAATGGCCTGAGTTTCCGGAATAGAGCTTTTTGACAAGTCGATTATCTCTGAAGAACTATCCCTTCTACTGTTTCTCCATGGATTGACAGCGATTTGGATTGTTCTTGCTCCAAAGTGAACGCCTGTACCTCTAATCCTTCTCTCTAATGTAATATAGCTCGATTTTGGTGCAAAGTAGTTAAATGGAATTTCCTCTGTCCAAGATAGGCAGCCTTCATCATCTGTTCTTTCATATACTTTTTGCTGTCTTTCTGCATTTACTAATACTTCAGACTCATGCCCTATAATTCGCGAGTTTGTAATTCGGTCACTCAAGCAGGCGCGAAATGTATACTGTCGTGAACTAGCGACTCCCCAACCCTTTATTGGTCGATGATCAAAGCTTGTACCTGTGATCGTTCTTCCAAGGTAAAAACTTGCTGACTGATCA